>CAZTLH010000421.1:0-2512 GCA_964614335.1 uncultured Gammaproteobacteria bacterium | reverse complement strand
TGGCGGAAGTGCCAGTTTTGCAGGAGCAACAAACCGGTCGACTCCTGTTCTCGGATAGCCTCCTAGGTTGAAATTTGACGGTGCAGCCCACACATTGTGGTTGTAGAAACAGTTTATCGTGAAACCATAGCCGCTGCATCACCAGCGGGCGAAAATGGCCGATAAATCCTGCTTTAATGGAGGGCTACGGGGAACAAAACATAGTATTAGCACTCTAAGTAAAAGAGTGCTAAAATTGACCGCTGCCAGCCAAGTGGTTATTTCGTTGGCGGGGCCATTGTAAAAAACTGATATGTAACGGACACGGAGATTAGCCATGACAACTGAGGTTATGACTACGACAACGACATTGCCTGTTGGGGCAACAGAAAGTGCCAGTATGGCAGGTTTCCTGCGAGCTGCAAATGCAGTTCCGCTGCTATCGGCTGAGGAAGAAAAAGATCTGGCGATCCGTTTTCATGAGCATGGAGATCTCGAGGCCGCACGTCAGTTGGTGGTATCCCATCTGCGCTATGTGGTCAAGGTCGCTCGCGGATTCATGGGCTATGGTCTGCCTTTGGGTGACCTGGTGCAGGAAGGCAATATTGGTTTGATGAAAGCGGTAAAACGCTATGATCCGGATCGCAATGTGCGGCTGGTTTCCTTTGCTGTGCACTGGATACGGGCCGAGATTTACGAGTATGTGGTCAAGAATTGGCGTATTGTCAAAGTTGCAACCACCAAATCACAGCGAAAACTGTTCTTTAATCTGCGCAAATCCCGCGCCAGACTGGGCTGGATGAAACCAGGCGAGATCACTGCATTGGCAGATTCACTGGATGTACCTGAAAGCGATGTGCGGGAAATGGAGTCACGTCTGCAGCACGGCGATGTATCATTTGATGTGCCAACCAGTGATGATGGTGTGGCGACAACCCCGGCAGGGTACTTGAGTGATTCGATGCAAAACCCCGAAAGTCTGGTGGTTGATGCAGACAATACTGCCATTCGCAAACAGGCCCTGGTGCGGGGACTTGAGAAACTGGACGAGCGCAGTCGTGATATTATTGAACAACGCTGGCTTAGCGAGCACAAGTCCACACTGCATGAACTGGCGGCCCAGTACAGTGTCTCGGCAGAACGGATTAGACAGCTGGAAAAAAAGGCCATTAGCGGTTTGCAGACATCACTGGCCGCTTGACCGCAACAAGGATCTGTTGGCTGAATTCCCGCCTTTGCGGGAATGACGGCGGCGGCTACAAAGATGAAACGCGAGGGAGCTCCTGATAGCAGTTAGCGGTCCTTGACTGTCGACTGAAAGGCAATAAAATGATCTGCCTGTAGTTGTAATGGCAGCATCTCTCCCGGATCTGCGTCGATATGGCTGGGCAATTGCACCAGTATCCTGCTGTTGTCATCGAGCCTCAGTGTGTATAGCGTCTGGGCGCCGCGAAAGCTTTTGTGCAGGATTTTGCCCTGGATCAGTGAATCTGCAGCGACCACGACATCATCCGGCCGGATCAGGATGTCGACCGTGGTATCCACCGCCCAGGGATAATGACAAGGACCTTCGATTTTTCCCAGGGCCGTGTGGGCGGAATTTGGGCTGAGTAGCCGGCCCTTGATAAAACAACCCTCACCGATGAACTGGGAAATGAAGCGGTCGATGGGTTCATGGTAGAGCGCATAGGGCGTGCCCCATTGCCGGATTTGACCCTGATGCATGACGCCGATCTGGTCACTGAGGGCAAAGGCATCTGATTGATCATGGGTGACCAGCAGACAGGTCGTATCCTGTGACTTCAACAGTTCGCGAATCTGTTGGCCCAGTTGTATTCGCAATATGGCGTCAAGACTGGAGAAGGGTTCGTCCATCAATAACAGACCGGGTTTTGGGGCCAAGGCCCTGGCCAGCGCAACCCGCTGCTGCTGACCACCAGATAATTCATGTGGATAGCGATGCTCGAAATTGTCCAGGCCGATCCGTTTTAACAGCTCCTTGACGGTCTGGCGACGTTTTGTGGTGGAATAGTGCCGGATGCCGGCAGCTATATTGTCACCAATACTCCAGTGTGGAAACAGGGCATAATCCTGGAACACCATCGTCATCTGCCGTTTTTCGGGTGCCAGCCGATAACCTGGTCTGGATACAACTTTGCCATTGAGGCTTATTGTACCGTCAAGCAGGGGTTCAAAACCAGCGATGGCCCGCAAGGTTGTGGTTTTTCCACAACCACTGGCGCCGAGCAAACAGGCGATTGAGCCTTTGGTCAGTTGTAATGTCAGCTGTTGGACTGCCGGTTTGTGCTGATAGTCACAACGAATATGGTCGACGTCGAGAACAATAGCAGTTGATTCTGTGTTTGGTTTAGTACTC
Source organism: uncultured Gammaproteobacteria bacterium (assembly GCA_964614335.1). Lineage (GTDB taxonomy): Bacteria > Pseudomonadota > Gammaproteobacteria > Arenicellales > DRJH01 > DRJH01. The sequence continues at coordinate 156 of CAZTLH010000421.1, read as the reverse complement.
ACTTTGGCCAGTCCGTCGTCGAGCAATAACGCGGGTATTTATACATCATATATATCTTCGCTGATATTCTTGATTCGGCTTGAAGTAATGAGGCTAGGAGGCTGTCCGAGAACAGGAGTCGACCGGTTTGTTGCTCCTGCAAAACCGGCACTTCCG
>CAZTLH010000420.1:0-2521 GCA_964614335.1 uncultured Gammaproteobacteria bacterium | reverse complement strand
TTAAATAGAACGACTATTCGCCTCAAATGATCGAAAAAATGACCTCAAATCCGCTCTCCCTCGCTACAACCGCCATGGATGGCGGAAGTGCCGGTTCTGCAGGAGCAACAAACCGGTCGACTCCTGTTCTCGGACAGCCTCCTAGCCGTCTGACCGGGTTACGGCTGACCATTAGTCTGCTGGCAGGTTTGTTCTTTACCCTGGGTTTTGCACCTTTTGGTTTCAAACCACTGACCCCATTGGCCCTGGCCCTGTTGTTGGGTTGTCTACAGGGTGTGAAGCCAAAAATAGCGGCAAAATATGGCTTGTTATTTGGACTGGCTGCCTTCGGTCTCGGTATTTCCTGGGTTTATGTCAGCCTCCATCGCTTTGGCGGTATGGCACCCCCATTGGCTGCGGTCGCCGTGGTCCTGCTGGTGTTGTATTGCGCACTCTATCCTGCTCTGGTGGCCTGGGTCTATGGTCACATACAGATCATCTCCAGCACGACCGAAAAAAATCCGTATCGGCGATGGCTGGGCGATGCCTTGCTATTTTCCGCTCTCTGGGTCTTGGCTGAATGGCTACGAAGTACATTGTTCAGTGGCTTCCCCTGGTTGCTGGCCGGCTATAGTCAGATCGGCTGGCCATTGGCCGGTTTCGCACCGATCCTGGGGATTTATGGTATCAGTCTGGTAACAGCCTTGACCGGCAGTGTGCTGTTTTTCCTCTGGCAGCTGCGGGGTCGTTCCATACCGGCACTACTGGGTCTGGTCCTACTGTGGGCGGGCGGCTATTTCGCCAGCGGTATCGCCTGGACCAAAGCCGCCGGGCCGGCTCTCAAAGTTGCCGCAGTGCAGGGCAATATTGCACTGGCAGACAAGTGGGTCGCAGCCAATCGTGGCCGTATTCGCGCAACCTATCTGACCCGTAGCCTGCCTTTGCGTGACCGGGATCTTATCGTCTGGCCGGAAGCCGCCTTGCCCGAAGCCTATGATCAGCTGCCACCGTCTCTGCTCCGGACATTGCGTCAACATACCGCAGATTTTGTCATCGGGGTCGTTGAAGTCAACCCGAAAGACCGCCGACAATATTTCAATAGCGCGCTGGTACTGAGCAACAAAACACAGCTGTATCGTAAACACCATCTGGTCCCCTTTGGTGAATTTCTGCCATTACCCGGATTGCTGGGCTGGTTAATCGACTATCTGAAAATACCGATGAGTCATTTTTCGGCCGGCACATCGGGACAAACCGCACTCGAGCTGGCCGGAACCAAAGCTGCAATCGATATCTGTTATGAGGATGCCTTTGCCGATGAAATCGCCGCCGGCGCAGTCGGCAGCCGGCTATTGATCAACCTCTCGGAAGATGCCTGGTTTGGTAACTCCCTGGCACCGCATCAGCGTCTGGAAATGGCGCGTATGCGTAGTCTGGAAACCGGTCGACCCATGCTCAGGGCCGCCAACACCGGCCCATCGGCCATCATCAATGCCGATGGCCGTGTTCTGGCCGTGAGCCCGCAATTTATCACCACCGTACTCAGCGGAAAAATACAACCTCGATCCGGCAGCACACCCTTCATGCGTACCGGCAGCACACCGCTATTGCTGATCCTGCTGATCTTGTCCATTTTGATTGCGGCCAGGAAGCTGTTGCCAAGAGTCTGCCCGGAAACAGGGAACCGACTGCGGAAAAGTGAAATTACATCCACTAAACCAGAAATAGATAGGCCAAACTCAGTACACTGAAAAAACCGACCATATCCGTCACCGTCGTCAAGGCCACCCCCGAAACCAGTGCCGGGTCGATACCCAGTCTTTCCACCGGTAAAGGCAAAGCCACGCCTGCGCTTGCAGCAAACAACAGATTGACCGCCATTGCCGCAGCGATCACTGCCCCTAAATAAACATCGTGATACCACAGGGCGGTAATACCGGCAATCACTATCGCCCAGATCAGACCATTAAAGGTCTCCGACCAGGATTTCCTTCTTCATCACCTGCCAGGCATTGAGTGATGTGATTGTGCCCGTACCCATACCGCGTATAACAATGGTCAAGGTCTTGGTTCCGGCATTACCGCCCATACTGGCGATAATCGTCATCAATGCAGCCAGTGCTACAACCTGCTCGATCGTTGCCTCGAAGGGACGAATTACAGTTGAAACCAGCAATGCAGTCACCAGATTCACTCCCAGCCACAAGGCCCGTTTGCCCGGCTGGCACACACCATCGCCCACCGCGTTGGCCGTTATCTGGAACGGCAAGGTCTGCTGGAACGGGACGCCGAAAACAGTTATCTGGCTTCGGATACCGTGGACGAAGATCCGATGGCTCAACTATTGGGGCATTGCATGATGTGCAGGGACGCACGAATGCCGTGAAGCACAAGGATGTGCGAGAGCGGCCACCTATCGCATCGCCGTAGGTCCGCAGGCAGGGCGCAAGGTGTTCACCCTGCAGACGTTGCCGGCCTGTGACGAGAAGTTCGATGATGGAGTCGGCAAAGTGGCCGGGTTCTCCCTGCATGCCGGTGTGGT
>CAZTLH010000419.1:0-2530 GCA_964614335.1 uncultured Gammaproteobacteria bacterium | reverse complement strand
CTGGTTCTGCTGGCAGGCCTGATCAGTGGCTGGAGTACGGCGGCGGTGGTGCTGTTTTACGACGGCTCGGCACCGGTCAATATTCTGCATGCGGTCGTCATACTGGCACTGATCCCCTTGCTGCTGAGCCTGCCTTTTTATGTCGGTCTGCTGCTATCACCCCAGCACCTGCGGGACCTGTTCAAACTGCTCACACCGGGTCGCTGGGCCCTGGATCTGTGGCGATACTGTAAAGCCCGTCACCACAAACACGGCAGGGAAACCGGTTTCACAATTCCCTTGCCGGCTGGTCGTCATCTGGCAGTGTGGTGGACCCAGCTCTTCTCATTGACATTTGCCCTGGGCTGCCTGTTCGAACTTTTTTACCAGATCACTATTTTCGATCTCGCCTTTGCCTGGAGTACGACACTGAATTTATCTGCTGAGCAGTTTCAACAAATTACCGATGCCTTGTCCCGACCCTGGTCGTGGCTACTGCCGGATGCTGTACCCACAGCTGCGCTGATCGAAGCCAGCCAGTACTTCAGGCTGCAAAACAACAATATTCAGACACCCGGTTCTGCCGTCATGATGACCCAGTGGTGGCCCTTTCTGCTGGCCAGTGTAACCACCTACAGCCTGCTGCCGAGACTGTTATCGACAACGATTGCCGGTTGGCGGCTGCGACGCGGTTTGCAACAACAAATCCTGCATTCCACGGCTGCACGGCGTCTCCTGCAACTCCTCGATAACGAAGCCATCAGTACCCGATCACAGGTGACCGAAGTCATCCTACCACCGATCGATGACATCGACAAACTGATTCCCGGTGTGAATCAGTTACCCGATTCCTGTGGTCGGGCCATCGTCATCAATTGGTCCAACGCAGCTGACTACGCTATCGACGCACTGAAACAGTTTTGTCAACAAAAAAATCTGTCTGTAGTGGGTGATTTTGCCGCCGGTGGACAGATCCCGCTGGACCAGGAACAGCAAATCCCCGCCAAGGCAAAGGCGTTGGCAGGTGACTTGATCTGGTTTCGGGTCAAGGCCTGGGAACCACCTCTGCAGGAGCACCAGCTCTTCCTGCATCGATTACGTAAAACACTCGACTCACAGATTCCACTGCTGGTTACGCTGATCGACCTGCCCGAAAGCAACAGCAACCAGGACCAGGTGATCTGGCATCAAGCACTTCACAAGTTGCAGGACCCCCAACTCTACTGCCATTTCATACCTGGTCAACTGCCGTGAAGCCCCCCCGTTTCGCCGTAGTGGGTCATCCCAATAAAGGCAAAAGCAGCATCGTCGCCACCCTGGCACGGGACGATACCATCCAGGTCAGCCCAGTACCTGGAACGACCGTCAGTACCCGTTGTTTTCCGATGCAGGTCAATGGGGAAACCCTGTACGAACTGTATGACACACCGGGATTCCAGCGAGCCCGTTATGTCCTGGACTGGCTGCATCAACATGCGATCAGTGCCGCTGATCGGCCACAGGTTTTACGGCAGTTTCTCGATCAGTGCTGTGATCATGAAGCCTTCTGTGATGAATGTGCTCTGCTGAAACCCATCGTTGATGGTGCAGGAATTCTTTATGTCGTCGATGGTTCCCGACCCTATGGAGTCGAATACGAGGCAGAAATGGAAATCCTGCGCTGGTCTGGCCAACCCAGCATGGCCCTGATCAACAGCACCGGTAGCGGAGATTACAGCCGTCAGTGGAAAGATGCCCTGGGCCAGTATTTTCGTATTGTCCGTTCTTTCAATGCACAACAGGCCCCACTGCAGCAACACCTGGATTTATTGAGTGCCTTTGCCGAACTCGAAGAAACCTGGCGTCAGCCGTTACAACAAGCCATCGAATATCTGCAACAACAGCACCGGGACCGGTTACAACAAAGTGCTGTGGCCATTTCCGACCAGTTGTCCGCGATGCTGGCACTACGACTGGAACAGCTCATCACCGCAGATGCTGACGAACAGGCCACACAGACTGCACTGCAACAACGCTTTCGCAGCCGTTTGCTACAACAGGAGTCCGACGGCCGGAAGTTCATTGAAAATCTCTATCAACACCCCGCCCTCCCCCGGCATGAAAAAGTACTTGGCCTGCTTGATGAGGATTTATTTAGCGAACAAATCTGGCTGCGCTTCGGTCTGACCCGAACCCAGCTGGCCGCTGCCAGTGCCGGTGCTGGCGGTATCGCCGGAGCCGGTCTCGATGCCGCATTTGGTGGTGCCTCAATGCTGTTATGGACCGGTGCCGGGGCCGTAGCCGGGGCCTTTAGTGGTCTGTTTTTACACCACAATGGTCTGGATATGACACCACAGCGTGATCACCGGGGAGAACCATTATTTCGTCTGGGGCCAGTCCGGGATGATAACTTCGGTTTTATTATTCCCGGCCGTGCCCTGACTCATCCTCACCTGGTCCGCCATCGCAATCATGCCCGCAAGGATGCCCTGACCAACCACCAAAACCCCAACCACCTTCACACCAAACCCTTCCCCCCTTCACACCCACATCACCCTATCCCCGCCTCTCA
>CAZTLH010000418.1:1340-2540 GCA_964614335.1 uncultured Gammaproteobacteria bacterium | reverse complement strand
CCTGATGGGTATCCATCGACTCCTGCCATGATTGGGATAGCGTAACTGTAACTTATAGTAAACTCCGCGTGAGGGACTTAGAACACAGTTGGTGATTCCGATACGCAATCGAGAAGATGAAAGACGTTCCAGATGGGGCCTCATGCGACCCATCGCAAATATTGTATTCAAATTCCATCTATTGACACGATCACCACCGTCCAGCGCCAGCGTGATACCAGCAGGAAATGGGCCACCTTCGATAACAATACTCCCGAATTCATCACAGTCGATACGAATAGGTGCACTGTTCACTATAACCTGGTCGATACGTATGGTTGGGTCCAGAATTCTGTTTGCAATACTGTCACCAAGCGTACTGATGGCCATGTTGTTATTTTCATTTAATTCTTGGAGGTGGTTGTCCGGATCGACTGTTGCTGTGATCTGTGGTGTTTCCGTTGTGGCACTGGTGCGCAAGGTATTGGGTGTCCAACTCCGACAAGAAGGCCCTAAGACATTGACAAGGCGATGTTGACCTGCGGCAAGGGGGGCGAGGGTTTCGCGGTGATGGTTGGGCCAGTGGCATACACCGTCCTGATCGGGTGAAACATTCACGTACAAATCTGTTGCTGGCGCATCTACTCCGCCCTGATTCGAAACCTCCAGGACAATCACCGGTGGTAAACCATTATGCCGCTGTGCATGGATGATCCGCACCGTCAGGTCGGCCTTTCGATGATCGTCAATACCGGGTTGGGACAATGGATGATAAAAGTCAAAGTATGTGTGTTTGTAATCGGCCTGTGTGCCATTAGGTCTTAGCAGGATGGCCTGGACATTGCCGCGTTTGGTTTCTTCCCCACTGGCTGCCAATGGCAGGGGACAAACAAATTCAGTCGTCTGATTCAGGCCAGCGCGTACCGTGCTGAAACCGTCGCCAGCGTCGGGATAACAATGTAGATAATTGGGTGTGCTGGTAAACAGTGTATTGGATATGATCTCGGATACGAAAGTTTCATTTGCCAGAATCCCGATCCTGCCAGAGCGACTGCCATTCAAAGAATAGTCAACCTGGATATGTTCGCTGCCATGTGCAGGGTACCCACGAATGGCAAGGATTTCTGATGGCCGGTCGTTCGAAATTTCGCCAGATCGATTCAGGTGTCTGATCAGACGGTTGTTTCGAGTCGAGCCCTCGGGGTAGTGGTCGGCACCCGT
>CAZTLH010000418.1:0-1240 GCA_964614335.1 uncultured Gammaproteobacteria bacterium | reverse complement strand
GCGTATGCCGTTCCGGGCAGGATTCATGCGAATATTGCTGACCACCAGGTCCGGGCTGATCGCACTGTTTATGGTTTGTGCCACCCCGCTATGGACACGGGCCGGTTCCAGATCGAGCACATGCAGTGTAGAGGGATCAAGTTGTTTCCTCAATAATGATTTTCCATCCGGTCTGGTGTCAGGTTTATCCAGGCCCAGTTTGGTTCTTTGATCACGCAGTTTGGTACCGAAGATGCCGGTGAGTTGTCTGGTTTGGTTTTGACTATCCTCCAGATGCTGACGCAAGCAGAAGCTGTTGTTGGTCTCGTCGCTTTCGTCTATCGCCGTCTGGTCATCCAGACGAACACACCAGTTATAGGTACCTGACACCAGTTTGTCGGGGATACGAATCGAGGCAAATACCATTTGGCTGCTGCCCGGTGCGGGGACTGTCTTGCCAGCCAGGGTTTGTTGTGCCAGGTTTACGCGTCCAAAGCGGAAACCGGTATTTTTTTTATCAGCAGCCCGGGACAGGGTAATAAGCAGAGCAAAGGATTTGTTGCTGCGACCCTGACCGAGATTGCGATAGTTGATTTTAAGGCCTTGTTGTTGTCCACCCGTTGTTTGGATGGGTGCCAACAGAGACAGTGAGCCGGCCAGATCAGGCAGTTGGGTGTTACCGGGTGTTGTCTGACTCTCGACTGCAGTGGCGGCGGGTGGCTGTGTACAGGTATAGACCTGTTTGCTGGTAAGCGACTGGCTACCGGCATGACAACGGAGCTGATAGGCTGCGTTTTGTCGGGGCGTACCGGTAACCTGGTAACGCAGTTCACTTGCAGTAGGAGCGTTCAGGTGCAGACCCAGTTTTGGCTGCATGTTGCAACGGACTTGACCCAGCTTGAGGTTTTGACCAGTGACCCGGATTTGACTACCTTTGGCCAGGCATTTTGGTAACCACAGCTGACTGAACCGGGCGATGGGTTGAAGTACGGCGGTCGAGGAAACCGGTGACGTATTGGCAGGAATGCTGTTGCTGGAAACTGGCGCTTGATTTGGGCAGTATTGTCGATACTGCTGTAGATAGGCCTTTTTGTATTTGTTGTTTGCGGTCGCATATTTGTGGCAAAAAGCCTGGATCTGTGCCGGCGTTGGTGCTTGATTAGGCACAACATGACTCAGTACCTGTGCTGCCTGACCCGGCAATAGCCAGATAAGGCTCCATAATCCAAACCAGATTGTCGTGATGGACTTGATTGGCATG
>CAZTLH010000417.1:0-2550 GCA_964614335.1 uncultured Gammaproteobacteria bacterium | reverse complement strand
ACATTAAGCCGTTTTAGCATGGCATACAGGCTGTAGCGGTTACTGTCGTAAACATCGCCATCACGCAAGGTTTGTCCGATACTGCGTAACTCGTCACCGGTGGAGAAGAAAGCGACGCGGGGACGACGAATTACATCGATTTCTCCAATCCCCAGTGATGCAATGATCCCGATATCGGCTGCTGTCAGCCGGTGACCGGGTGTCAGTACGCTGTCACCGGTGCGGATATCTTCACCGGCCTGACGGATGTTTTGGCCGCTGCGATTGCCGCTACCAATACGGATCCGGTCGTTGTCGAGACGTTCAACACGTTCCTGAATGACCACGGTATCGGTGCCTGTGGGCAGACAGGCGCCGGTCATGATGCGGACACATTGACCTTTTTCACATCGGCCGGGGTATGGCACCCCCGCCAATGCGGTGCCGATCATGTGCAGATCGACATGCTCCGCTTTTGGCAGGTCGGTGCCGGCTAGAGCATAACCATCCATGGCGGAATTGGCATGGGAGGGCACATTAACGGGAGAAACAATGCTGGCACCCAGTACGCGATTCAAACCTTCACGAAGATTCAAACGTTCCAGTGTGGTCAAGGGTGTGATGGTATCGAGAATTTGCTGGCGGGCCTCGGCCGGTGTCAGATTATGATCCTGGGCGTCAGCGCAACTATCCTGGTGGGTTGTTTTCATGGTGTTTCGCTCTTGCCGGGTTTGAGATTGAAGTGAGTAATAATGAAGTCGGCGACCTGCTGTGGCTGATTCATATCCAGTAAGGGCAGACCCCCGGTGGCGATTTCTTCATCACTGGCAATGGCGATGATATCGGGTAATAGTGGCTGTAACAACGGCCTGCCGAGCGCGGGCCTGTGCAGCAGGATTTTGGCGAATGTTTCGTGCTTGAAGCCTTCGACCAGTACCAGGTCCACGAGACCGGGCTTTAGTTCAGCCAGGGCATCAGCCAACACTGGCTCGGTTTGTTGTTTGCGGATTTCTGTCATGCAGACAGTACGCTGTCGTGACGCCAGTACCACCTGTAGGGCTCCGGCATGACGCAAACGGTAGCTGTCCTTGCCGGGTTGATCAATTTCGAAACTGTGATGTGCATGCTTGATCACGGACACCTTAAGCCCCCGGGCAATCAGGGCCGGAATCACGGCGGATAACAGGGTGGTTTTGCCGGTGCCGCTATAGGCACAACAACCGATGATGGGTTTTGGAAAATCAGTCATGCCGGATTCAATCAGTTCAAGTCAGGTTTTGGTGGTTGCATGGTCGCAAGTTGCTGTGGTGTATTGACATTGTTAAAGCAGTCAGGGCAGTGTGAAAAGTCGGCAGTGGCCATGCTGTGTTCAGCATACCATAGATCGATTTTGCGACCGCCCTGATGTAAAAAAATCTGCAGGTTGGGTAGCATGGACACCGGTATCAAGGCGAAAACAGGTTGCAGACGTTGGCCGTCATGTGCGACTGACAATGTATGCTCCTGATCGAGCACCGCACTCAGGCGGAGGACCAGGTCGGAGGGTAGCCGGGGTGTGTCGCAAGGCACCGTAACAATATAGTCGGTTTTGGCAGCAGCCATCGCCGTGGCAAAACCCGCCAGTGGCCCCTGAAAATCAGCCATGATATCTGCGACCACCGGGTACCCCAGGGTCTGGTAACGTTCTAGACTGCGATTGGCGTTAATGACGATGGAATGAACCTGCGGGGCCAGCAGCGTCAGCGTTCTCTGGATCAATGGTGTGCCACCCAGCTCGATCCAGCCTTTATCAAGCCCACCCATCCGCCGGCCCTTGCCGCCAGCCAGGATGACACCGGTTACATTGATCATATGATTGACAGATTCCATTATGGCCTTTTTATGGCATGTTATCGATGTTTGAATTATAAACAAGCAGGCCTGAGAACAACATGATAAATCTGCGGTGGCTCCCACTAACGCAGGATTTGCCAACTGTTTTTTGCTCGATGGCTCAAAAAGGCCAACTGGCTCAAAAACAGCCGACAAATCCTGCGCTTCATCATCCTGGCGGGAACTCCTGATAAATCTGTAAAGGCAGGAGTTCTCGTTAGAAATTTAATAACAAATCCCGTCCTTCATCTTTGTAGCCACAGCCGTCATTCCCGCGAAGGCGGGAATCCAGAAGGCCTGGTTGTAAAGGCCAATCCTCTCATTCGCTGAGACGACAGTAGAAGAAGCGCGAGGATGTTTCATGGTTTTGGCGGGAGAAATTGTACATCCAGCAGCAGCACCTGACCGTCAGCGAGCTGGACCAGTACTGTTTTTTTCGGTAACGGATTTATCCGGGTTTCTGTACGCGGTTTGGAAATGTTACGAAACCGGTAACGGTGGTGCCGGCCTTGATATTGGAAGTACAGATGATTGTCGGCAAGTCCATTGATAAAGCGTAAAGCCCGATCCATCGTCCAGTCAGCATCAATTACATAATCTCGAGGTCCGGGCGCAGGATAATAGGTAATTCTGCTTCGGTCCTGGGTTTGGCAGACCAGCGGCTGTGGAGGCCTCCAGCGTTGTAACATGGACATAAAC
>CAZTLH010000416.1:0-2554 GCA_964614335.1 uncultured Gammaproteobacteria bacterium | reverse complement strand
CACTGCGGATTTAAGCATTGCCGATGCAAAGGGCAATATTCTTGGTGGAAAAAAGGGTTTCGGCAACTGGCAACTGCACTCTCTGGACCGGCCCTTGTTCGATTTTTATATGACCCTGACCTATAACTTCAATGGCATCAAACCGGGTAAATACACGATCTTCACTACCCTCCGGGATGACAACAGTGAAAATTCCACACTGATCAAGACACCGATTGAAATAATCCCTTGAGCACCAACGCTTTGCGTTGGCTGGTCGAACCAAAGATTTCTCACCGAGCCTTCGCTCTACAAAACAAACAAAAGTCCCCTTTTTGAGGGGCCTTTTGTTTGTTTGGCGGAGAGGGAGGGATTCGAACCCTCGATACGTTACCGTATACACACTTTCCAGGCGTGCGCCTTCGACCACTCGGCCACCTCTCCGATTGATTTCATGCTAGGAGGCTGTCCGAGAACAGAGAGCCTCCTAGTGTATTGCACCACAGAATTCAGGCGCCGAACTGTAAACCACACGCAGGGAAGATGCAAATGAAGATTTTATGAAAATAATTCTTGAACTTTTTAAATACCTCGATGTCTGACGTGGTGACTGCAATTTGTGAAGCACCAAATTGTGGCACAACGACTTATTTCAATCATAAAGAGGATACTTAGGTATGTTATCAGCTAAAAAAATCACTGGATTAGCCATTGCAGCCGCAGCAGCCGGCATTTTCGCCATGACTCCGATTGCAGCCAGTGCCGGTGCAGCTTCTACAGATGTCAAATGTATGGGCGTAAATGCCTGTAAAGGGAAATCCAGCTGCAAGACAGCTGGCAGCTCCTGCAAGGGTCTGAATTCCTGTAAGGGTCAGGGTTTTGTCCAGGTCAGCAAGAGTGTTTGTGATCAACTTGGTGGAAAAGCCGGATAATTCATTGCCATTACAGCAATAAAAGCCGGCTTGTCCGGCTTTTATTTTATCTGCAACGGGTTATGATATGCACTTCATTATGACTAAACCTGCTGTCTCTCACAAAGTTCCCATCAATCCATGAACCAGAAATCCGGTAACTCCAAAGCACCCTTTCTCGGCTATGGCCTGGGGCTTCGTACCGATCATTACCAGGCGGTGCTGGACAGTCAGCCTGAGGTTGACTGGTTTGAAATTATTTCTGAAAACTACATGGTCGATGGTGGGAAGCCATTATACTTTCTCGACAAAATTCGGGCCGATTACCCCATGGTCATGCATGGTGTATCGATGTCATTGGGCAGTGTTGAGCCACTCGACCAGGATTATCTCAAACGTCTGAAAAAACTGGCCGACCGTATCGAACCTGCCTGGTTTTCAGATCACCTGTGCTGGACCGGTGTGCATGGCATCAATCTGCAAGACCTCTTACCCCTGCCCTATACGGAAGAAGCCGCCCGGCATGTAGCTGACCGCGTCAGTCGGGTACAGGACTATATCGGCCGGCCGATGTTGATCGAAAACGTCTCCAGTTATCTGACCTATGCCGTATCGCCGATGCAGGAATGGGAGTTTCTGACCACCATCGTTGAACGTGCCGATTGTGGCATTCTGCTTGACATCAACAATATCTATGTCAGTGCCTTCAATCATGGTTTCAAGGCCAGCGATTATCTTGAATATGTGCCCAGGAACCGGGTCTGGCAGTTTCATCTGGCCGGTCACCAGAATAACGGGGATCACATCATCGACACCCATGATCACCCCATTATCAATGAAGTATGGGAGTTATTTTGTGAAGCCAGTCGCCGTTTCGGGCCGATATCGACCATGATCGAACGCGATGCCAATATCCCGCCGTTGGCCGAATTATTGGCAGAACTGGACTATGCAAGAGAACTCGCGGCGCCATTGTGGAGTCAGGCCAGCGCATGAAACTGGAACAACTACAAACCAGTTTTCAAAATTTTCTGCTGAATAATGATGACGATTTTCAACGCTGGGTCGCCGATACCACTCAGGCCCCGGCCCAACGCCGCATGGGTGTCTATGCCGAAGCCTATCGCTTGCGGCTCATCGAAGCTCTCGACAGCAATTACGAGCATTTGCATGCGCTGCTCGGGGACGAACAATTCTTACAACTTTGCCATGATTACATCACCGCTTACCCATCAAAATTTCGCTCCATCCGCTATTATGGCGACCAATTGGCTGATTATCTGGCCCGTGAAGCGCCTTATCAGGATGTGCCCTATTTGAGTGAGTTTGCACGTTTCGAATGGGCTCTGCTCAGTGCTTTCGATGCCGCCGACGAGCCCGTCTTCAGTGTCGATGAGATGGCCACCATCAGCGCTGATGACTGGCCCGCCATGCGTTTCGGGCTGCAGCAAAGTGTCATCCGTCTCGACTTGCAATGGCGTATCGATCGCACCTGGAAGCAACTGCTTGAGATCGAAACGGCTGCCGCGAACACCGACCAGCCCTTGACCGAATCAAATCTGGAATTGCCGGTTCGCAATGACTATCCCATCGCCTGGGTCGTCTGGCGCAAAGATTTACGACCCCACTACCGGTCACTGGATGTTGATGAAGCCTGGGCCCTG
>CAZTLH010000415.1:0-2555 GCA_964614335.1 uncultured Gammaproteobacteria bacterium | reverse complement strand
GTCCAGACTTTGCAGGGAAAACTGTTGGCCCAGTCGCCGCAATGCGGTTTTCTCCTCTCTGATGTGATCACAGACATAGATCGCAGTGTTGTATTGATGACAGACTTCAATCAGACGCGCATGTTCTGCAGTGGTTAACTGCACCGGGTCGGCGACTTCTACCACCAGATCCTCCAATGAGGTGGCTCGATGGGCCAGCTTCCAGTCACGCCATTGGCGATAGGCATGCTCATCATTGAGACTCATTGCATCGCGATACTCATTTAACTTCATAGCAAATCCATCTGGTTGTGCGGTTTAACCAACTTCTTCGAAATCTGTATATGCCCAATTCAGATGGCGACCACAATGGATGGCGGATGTGCCGGTTTTGCAGGAGCAACAAACCGGTCGCCTCCTGTTCCAGGACAGCCTCCTGGTGAAATTGTCTTGAAATCGGTGATCCACTACCGGCCGAGAACCATTGATATGCACTGTCATAATCGCCATACCGATGATTATAACCCTGTACCCGGCCAGCCCCATAAGGGACCAAGTTTATTGAGAACCCCATAAAATAGAGGTGCTTGAGGCCATTTCCATAGTTTTGTGCGTAATTCAGCTATGCTAAATAATCTTTTCTCGTACTCACCATCATGGTACAGATATTTGTTGTTAAATAATTGCATATTTCTCCTATATGTGAACACATTATTCGACCAGAAATATCTATTCGGTAACATTCCAACTACCTGTACCATGGTTTTGGTAATGACAGTACTGATATATTATATTTAATGTGGCATTATTGGATCGGCTCAAGCATTCTGCAATCTGCAAGCGATATCATGAATCCAGGACCAAGATTTTTTATACTTTTGGCTGCTTTTTTGTGGCTATCGTCCCTTTGTGTTGAAAACACCCTCGCTCAGCAGCTACAAATGCAGACGATGCAACATTCTGTCGGGGCTGTCAGTCACAACGCAAATGTCAGATCCCGGTCGGCTACCACATCAACAGCACTACCTTTGAGTAGCTCAAACAAGCTGACAAAACCAGCTGCCAAAGCGGTTCAAAAGATCCTTGTGCTTCCAGATTTTTTGATCAGCAGACTATCTGTCACACCGACAAAGATTCATTCCGGCGGTAAAATTACTGTACATGCCGTGATAAAGAATATCGGCTCTACCACCTATCAAAGGGTACTATTTCGTGTTGTCGAACGACGAAGTCGACATACTATTGGACAGAAAGACGTTGCTTTGCGTGCTGGAATTGACACCCAGACCAGTCTCCAGATCCGCTTGACCGGAAAAGGTCTTATCAACCTGGAGGCCGTAATAGATCCTGATCGACGAATCGCTGAGTTGAATGAACGCAATAATTCATTATCCACCCAGGTTCACTTCATTCCGAACATCCACTTCGCTGCAGTCAGCAAAAAATCAACCCATGGGAATTCCAGGAACATTCCCGCCATGACGATAACTACAGCAAAATTAACCGCTAAACCAAACCGTAATTTGCCAGCCGTTGGGAGATCATCACGATTTGTTCAACCGAAAACAACAATACCGGTATTTGCTAATAATATCTTGCACCCAAAGATACCAACAAAACCGCTGCCACATCTCATACAGTTAAACAAAAGAACGACGGGATCGATAATATCAACGAATACTTTCGGGCGCATGAGCAGCCAATTCAGGAAAAATGCAATTGGCGCAAAAGTTTTACCCAAAAAGATAGCGGGCCTGAATCCAGGAGGCTCCTCCCCGGTTTTATCCCCACGCCTGAAGCTGAAACCTTTCGGGACTATGACCCCCTATGGCAGCGGCATATTCCAGGTCAACAAACCTTCTCAAGGGGAAACCTGGCTACCCGGTCAAACCTATGATATCAAGTGGATTCTTGGCGGACCCAGTGCTGTGGTAAAAAAGATTACACTCAGGAAAGCATTAAGCCAGGATGTGATCTCGCTGGTCATTTCCCCTGACCTTCCACCCGGCAACAACAAAAGCGCAAACTTCCCCTTTACTGTGCCCAAATCACTGCAGGAGGATGATTATTTCGTTCGTATCGAAGCTGAAGAAACCATCGGCAATAAGAAGAAATATGTTGCAGATAGTGCTGTTTGCGAGGCCAGTCGCCCGAATAACGCTCAGGGTGAGGTCTTCGCTGAGGCGCCGCACATCAACTTTGCCTTTCCCAACAGCTCGGGTCCGGGCATCCCGGTCGTGATTGTTGGGGCCAGCTTCGACGCCGGCGCTATCGCTCGCATCAACGGAGCTCCGTCCCCCATTTGCAATCTTACCGAACGCGCCATCCCCTTCGTCGGGCGTCTTGTCAGCGGAACGACCGTGGTTCCGTCCGCGGCTTCCCGCGGCGCCGGAGAGATCACAGTCGAGTATCGAGGTCGTGTCTCGAATGCCTATCCGTTTTCGGTGAACTGAGAACTCACCTTCGTGGATATAGGGGAACGTGACCTCGCCCCTTGTCGTACAGTCTTCTGACGTCCTCCGAGTATAGGAAGAATAAACACCCTTTTTCTCCAAGTCCAGCCGCTGTAGACCGCG
>CAZTLH010000414.1:0-2569 GCA_964614335.1 uncultured Gammaproteobacteria bacterium | reverse complement strand
GTTTTAGACCCGTTTATTTAGTAATCCACAAGCAGCCAGGAACAGATGAATAACAGTATCACAATCATTGTCACGATCTGGTTGAGCGGTCTCGCGTTTGCCCTGATTCACAGCCTGCTGGCCTCGCAGCTTGTCAAGCAATGGTGTTACCAAAAAGGACTGGTCGAGCCGCGTTACCGGCTGATCTATAGTCTTCTGGCAATCATCCTGACAGCACTGTGGATCTTTTCTATTCATCAGCTCCCGAACACACCGCTCTATCAGACCGATGGTGGTATCCGTTACCTGTTGCGTGGTCTGCAACTGGCCGGCATCGGTATCATCCTGGCCTCCTTTCAGCCCATCGATGGCGCAGTATTTCTGGGTCTCAAGCATGTCAGTGAGAATCCAGATCCATTTATTGTCAAAGGCATCTACCACTATCTGCGGCATCCCATGTACAGTGGCACCATGCTATTGTTGCTGGCCAGTCCTGACCAAACCCTGGTGGGTCTGCATTTTACCCTGGTAATCTGTAGCTATTTCATCATCGGTGCACGTTTTGAGGAACAACGCATGATCAGCCAACATCCGCATTACCAGCAGTATCGCAAACAAACACCGGCCTTTATCCCGTTACCGCAACCACGCAAATAAATAAGCACTGATGCGTCTGCTCTATCAGGGCTCACTACTCATTTTCATACTGCTGCTGGGTGCAGCCCTGTATCTGCAGCATCAAGACCCGTTGCTCCTGATTGAGACCGATGCCATCACCGAGGCACACAAACTGGCCCAGCAAAAACGCTGGCCGGAAACAAGAATGCTGGCAGATTTTGCCGCCGAACACCGGCAAGGCCAACGACGGGAAGCCGCCATCACACTGCGTCAACAAGCCGATCGAAAAATCAACGATCGATGGCTCAGTCTGCAAAGTTTTATTCACGGTGCAGTCAGTGGACAGCCTGTCGACAGCCCCAGTCTGCTGGGCACAATCAGCGTCGATATGTTTGTGGTCGGCGATATCCGTGACCTGCTGGTGCAGGGCTGGAACGCTATCCAGGGTCGGGAAACTGATAGCCTGATCATTGGCTTGTCGACAGCCGGTCTGGCTGCAACCCTGACCCCACAATTGCATTGGGCCCCTGCCCTGCTCAAGACCCTGCGTCGGAGTGGTCAGCTGAGCCCCAGATTAAGTAAAATGTTAAGCCGTCAACTCAAGGCTGGAAAATATCATCAAACCGGTCAATTTATCGACCAGTTTGCCACCGCCGCCCAACGTATGGGCCCAGCTGGGATCAGCGGTGTCATGCGATGGGTCGATACCACCCAGGCCATGACCCGGCTGGCAAAGGCCACCCGGGTGAGCGGGCGTGACAGCTATGTTGTTGCACGTCTCAGTCGTGGAGCCCTGATCCCGAAAATCAGTAAAGATGGCAGCAACATTCGTCTATTGGCAAAATCCATACGACGTGGCAGCCATACCGGCAAGGCTTTGGTCAAGACTGCACGTACAATACCTACTTCACTGCTCTGGTTATTGTTCGCACTCGCCACTCTGGCGTTTGGTCACCGACCGATACGCCGTTGTTGGCGATATATCCAACATAGATCTTCGGGCCCAAACCAAGCAGGATAATCCATTCTAATTACTTGAAAAACAAAGGACATAACAATTTCCTTCCGTGATTGTGTAGTTAGCCAAGGAGAGGAAAGCGTAGCACTGTGTCCGCAATGACTTTCAACAAATCAACAATCGCACCCTCTTTTTCGACTTGGTCATCATACAAACACAGCGCAGCATCACCACCATACCAGACGCAATGGAGAAATGTTGTCATTCCAGGCGCCGTTAATACTGTCGTCATTGCGGATACAGCATCATGAAACCTGGAATCCAGAATGTAATATGCAAGGCTGAATTTCCGCGGACCCGGGAATGACACCGGGAGATAACGGATCATGACAACTGTGATTTCATTCAAATATCCAAACCGAGTCAACTTTAAGCACACACTAGTACGAATTCACGCAAATTCTGGAGAAGAACAAAACCTTCGCAGGCTGCTACATTTGACGGATGTGGCTTAATATCAGACCATAACATCGCTTAACTCTACTCTCTTCGTTTCGCTGTGTTCACTTCAACAACAGATCCAAATTCTATGCACAAATCAAGTCCTGACCCAGATTCCCCTGAGAATGGCCAAAGTCAAACAGAATGTCTCGGGGTGTTTCTGATCCCAGCTATATACTCAGGCGTATTGTAGTATATCCTGTTATTCTCAGACCATAACAAACAAGGGTCATAATCCTCTCGTTGCTATTCAAATTGCTCTTGCTGGAGATATTGATTCAAGGGTGGTGGTAGTTACAGTCTTTTTTATGATTTTGGCTGTTGGTGAAACTGGCCATGACAGCCAGCGACGAGTTACCACCGTTATTTTGAACCAGGGCGGTAAGTTTTATGTTATCACCTGATCGAATAACTGCTGGTGCGGCTGCGGCCGTTGATGAGGTGGTGGGTGCTATTGGCTGGCTCCGATTCACCGACCGCGCCTGCTGCTCCATTTTTTGAATACTTGCAGCC
>CAZTLH010000413.1:0-2575 GCA_964614335.1 uncultured Gammaproteobacteria bacterium | reverse complement strand
GGCGTTGTATTCATCAATACGATGCAGATTCTGACTGTAGCAGTCACCCACCATACCAATGCTGGTGGCACCAAAACCGATCAGATCGCATCCGGCGTGGGTTGAATAGCCCTGGAAATTACGATGCAGCCTGCCTTCTTGCTGGGCCTTGACCAATTCATCATCCGGTCGGGCGAAATGGTCCATGCCGATGAAGATATAGCCGGCCTCCGTCAGTTGTGTGATGCTGTTTTGCAGGATTTGCAGTTTGTCGGCAGCCGACGGCAGGTCGCTGACCTGGATACGTCGTTGTGGTTTGAAGCGCTCAGGCAGATGGGCGTAATTAAATACGGATAACCGGTCTGGCTTAAGAGCGATGACTTCCTCTAGTGTCCGGGAAAAACTGTCTACGGTTTGCATCGGCAGACCATAGATCAGATCGAGGTTGATGGAACGGAAACCATGCTCACGGGCGCTTTCCAGTGTTTCCAGTGTGACTTCACGGGGTTGTATGCGATTGACCGCTTTCTGGACTGCCGGGTCGAAATCCTGAACCCCGATACTCATGCGGTTAAAGCCGACATCGCGTAGCAAGGCGACCGTTTTGGCGTCGGTCTCACGAGGATCCACCTCGATAGAGAACTCACCAGTACTGTCGTCGGCAAGCTGAAAATTTTGCCGGGTTACCGTCATTAGCTCCCGGATTTCATCATGGGATAAAAAGGTCGGAGTGCCACCGCCCCAGTGCAGTTGTTCGACACAACGATCGTTGTCAAATAACCTGGCTTGCATGGTCAGTTCCCGGTACACACGCTCCAGATAGGGCGCGGCCAGGGCATGATTTTTGGTGGCTACCTTGTTGCAGGCACAGTAAAAACACACGGTATCGCAAAATGGGATATGAAAATATAAAGACAGTGGGCGGGGAATGGGGTCTTCATTGGTGTCTTGCGCGATTTGCTGATAACGTTCATCATTGAGTTTCGGGCTAAACTCTATCGCCGTGGGATAGGAAGTGTAGCGCGGACCGGATTTATTGTACTTGTGGATGAGTTCGAGATCGAAGACTACATCGGGTGTTTGGATATTCTGGTTCATTGATAGTTCCTGCCCGTGATCACTTCAGGCGATACAATATTGCCACCCTGTCCGGGCAATAATCATGTGGGCAGAGGTCCTTGGATTTTGACTGACCGCCTGAATGTGGCTGGTGTCAGATCTGTTATGTCGATTCAAGACAGCAGAATAGTATAAAAGTCGCCAGCATGCCATGACTTGGGTCAATCTTGTCTACAGATCGTATCATGTAACAGAGCAGGTATTGCAGTGAAACCATCATGACAGCGCAATTGTCTAGCGTCAAGATTCCCGGCTATCAACTGGAACAGGTTTTGGGCCAGGGGGCAATGGCGACAGTATTTCTGGCCTCACAAATTTCATTGCATCGTCGGGTTGCCCTCAAAGTCATGTCCTCGGCACTGGGTGTAGACGATAGTTTCAGGACAAGGTTTTTGCGTGAGGGACGTATAGTAGGTCGACTGACCCATCCTCACATTGTAGCCATTTATGATGTTGGTGTTACGGATGAACAGCAGTACATCGCCATGGAATGGATTTCGAATGGCAGTTTAAAACAGCACCTGGTCGCAGCCATGGCTCCCGGGAAGGCGCTGGATATCATTCGACAACTGGCAGAGGCGCTGGCCTTTGCGCATGATCAAAATATCGTACATCGTGATGTGAAGCCGGAAAATGTGTTGTTTCGTCACGATGGTGCGGCCGTGTTGACCGATTTTGGTATAGCCAAAACCATAGGTGAAGATGCCACACAACTGACCCGGATTGATGCCATGGCGGGAACGCCGCGCTATATGAGTCCGGAACAGATCAGTGGAGGTGCTTGCGATAGTCGTTCGGATATCTATGCGATGGGTGTTATGTTGTACGAAATGCTGGTGGGAAATCCTCCATTTGATGGTGAGAGCAGTCTCGCGGTGCTTTATGCCCAGGTTCACGATCCAGTGCCAAGACTGCCAAAACTGCTGCAAACCTATCAGCCATTGCTGGATGCCATGTTGGCCAAGGACCCTGAAAATCGTGTCCCGGATTGTCAGATGTTGCTTGATTTCATCGCAGTTGCAAAAGCCTGTCCTGCACTGTTGTCGCTTCCCCAGTCTGTCAGTATAGGCACTGCCACGCCCGCGTCGTTCCGAAGACGATTTCTGAAAAGTATGGCCGCTGGTTTAGTGGCATTGATCCTGATGGGGTACCCGGGATTGCAGCTGGTGGATTTGTTGCCACCGCTGCTTTCTACAACTGCTGTTGAGCCCGCTGGAAATGATTATGATGCCCGACGTCGGGACTGGCCGATGGCGAGCAGTGAAGAGCAGGATGCCTTTGTTGATGATTTCACAGTCTCGAAAAAAACCACGGTGTCAGCGGCTGCCATATCACTACAGCCAAGACAGGCGGTGTTGACGCCACAACGACGGATGACCAGGGAGGCATTAATGAGCACCCTGAAAGCCCAAATATTGTCCGGGCGTTTGCATGAGCCTGCGGGTGATAATGCCTTAAATACTTTGCGGATTATAAG
>CAZTLH010000412.1:0-2594 GCA_964614335.1 uncultured Gammaproteobacteria bacterium | reverse complement strand
GGCATACGATATGACGCCAGAGTTGCAGAAGCTTGCCTAAGCCTGTTTGCCGAAAAGAAATTCAGCTTTTAGAGGTTGGGGTCAGGTCTAGATTTTAGGAGCATCGCTCCTAAAATCTAGACCTGACCCCACCATTGAGGATGGTCATGACCACCTGATGATGGAATGTCCTGCCAATAAAAGGACTGTTATGGCCTCGGCTGTGTAACATTTTGGCGGTCAGCGTCCAGGCATGGCCCGGGCGTAGCAGGCAAAGGTCAGCAACTGCGCCGATTTCCAGACGACCTGCATCGAGATGGAGTAAATCGGCCGGGGCACTGGTTAAACAGGCCAGTGCTTGAGAGTAACTGAGCAAATCTTCGTCAACCAGTTGCAGGGTCAGTGGTAGCAGGGTTTCCAGACCCGAGATGCCGGGTGCAGATTCGCTGAATGGTGCCAGTTTGGCATCCGGTTCGTGTGGCTGGTGGTCGGAACAGATGATGCTGATCACACCTTGCTGGACAGCGGCCCGCAGGGCTTGTCGGTCCTGTTGGCCACGCAGTGGTGGCAAGACATGGCAGGAGGTATCAAAATTTCCGATGTCATGTTCATCCAGATGCAGATGATGGATCGCCACATCTGCGGTGACATGGAGCCCTCGCTGTTGTGCGACAGCGACCATATCGATGGCGCGGGCACTGGTCAGCTGGCAAAAATGCGCTCGGCAACCGGTTTGTTCGATCAAGGCCAGATCACGGGCCACAGCGACGGTTTCGGCGGCTTCCGGGATGGCAGGCAGTCCCAGGCGGGTGCTGACTTCACCTTCATGGACGCAACCATTGCCGGCCAGCCAGGGGTCAAGTGAGTGCAGAAAAACGGTGAGATTACAGGTCATGGCGTACTGCATGGCGCGACGCATGACCAGTGAATTGCTGATGGCTGTCAGGCCATTGCTCACGCCGACACAACCGGCTGCAGCCAGAGCAGCCATATTGCTGATGCGTTCACTGTCAAGACCCTGGGTCAGTGCGCCAAGAGGATGAATAATGGCATTGCCGGTCAGATTGGCCCGTTGCCGGACCATGTGTACCATGGCCGGGTTGTCGATCACCGGCTCGGTGTCCGGTGGGCAACAGATGCGGGTAATTCCGCCACATAGCGCGGCAGCAGTTTCACTCTGGATTGTGGCCTTGTATTCCTGCCCCGGTTCGCGGGTTCGTGCCCGAATGTCAATTAGCCCGGGACAGACGATCAAACCATCCGCATCGATGGTTTGGTCGGTAGTGAAATCAGCCGGTTGCTGACCGTATGAGACGATTTTTCCATTGGCGATATACAGATTATCAATCTGGTCGAAAGACCGCGCCGGATCGATGATTCGACCACCGAGAATCGCAATACGCCTCATGTTGATTCCTCGCTGGCAGCTTGAGTCCCCATCAGTTGTGCCATTATGGCCATGCGGACAGCGATGCCGTTCGTGACCTGGGAGAGAATAACTGAACGCTTGCTGTCAGCTACCTCGGAATCAATTTCCAGACCGCGGTTGATAGGCCCGGGGTGCATTACGATGGCATCACCTTTGGCAGCGGCCAGCTTTTCTGTGGTCAGGCCGTAGAGGCTGAAATACTCTTGAGCGCTGGGTATGAGTTGACCTTGCATACGTTCATATTGCAAGCGCAGCATGATCACAACATCGACATCATCCAGCCCACTGGCCATGTCGGTGAATACTCGTACCCCCATATGTTCAATCCGGGTCGGTATCAGCGTCCTCGGGCCGACCACTCTGATTTCAGGGCAGCCAAGGATGTTTAAGGCCAAAATCTCGGACCTCGCCACTCTGGAATGGAGGATATCACCGACGATTGCGACTTTGAGTTGTCGAAAATCCCCCTTGTGTTGGCGGATAGTGAACATATCTAGCAGGGCCTGGGTGGGGTGGGCATGACGGCCATCACCGGCATTGATAATTCTCACGTGGGCCGGGACATGAGTTGCAATCAGGTGAGCAGCGCCACTGAGGTGGTGACGTACGACAAACATGTCGGTATGCATCGCTTCCAGATTGCGGACCGTGTCGAGAACAGTCTCGCCCTTGCGGGTAGACATTTTCTCCGGGTTGAGATTGATAACATCAGCAGAGAGTCGTTTGGCAGCGATTTCGAATGTGGTGCGGGTACGGGTGCTGGCCTCAAAAAACAGATTGACCACGGTTCGTCCGCGCAAGAGTGGAACTTTTTTGATTTCACGTTGGCCGACGTCAATAAAGGTTTCAGCAGTGTCAAGGATAGCATTGATGACAGAGCGGTTGAGACCATCGATTGTCAGTAGATGGCGCAGCCTGCCATTATTATCCAGTTGCAGATCTAACGACATGATGGGTCATCTCTAAACAGGAAAGACAATGTTTGATCCGGTTTTTGAACGAGCTTGATGTGTTGCTGTGTTTGGAGTTGGAGCCGCTGTCCCAGATAATCGGGCTGCACGGGGAGTTCGCGGCCACCACGATCGAGTAGCACGGCCAGTTGAATGGAAGCCGGTCGACCAAAATCAAACAAGGCATTCATGGCGGCCCTTACGGTTCGCCCCGTATCCCTGTCTCGTTTACCCAT
>CAZTLH010000411.1:0-2616 GCA_964614335.1 uncultured Gammaproteobacteria bacterium | reverse complement strand
GAGCCGGACCGACGCATCATCACCGATCCAGAACTCAAATAAATCACCTAAAATATATAAAGTTGATAGTTGTGGCTGGAGTTCATCCAGACATTGCTGGAATCTTCTCATGCCGTGTTTGTCTTCTGCTGCAAGATGCAGATCAGAGATTAAGGCAATCACAGAGCGCTCCTGGGTCGTGAATTCTTGGGCACAAGCATACAGATATTATAGGCAGTGGATAAATTCAATGGTAGTACATTGGTGGACTGTAAGTCAGGGTTCGATTTTCTGGTACTATTCGGCCCTCGTCAACTACCTCATAACTAATTTCAGGGTCTGCAGCAAGATGTTAAAGATTTACAACAGTCTCACACGTATCAAACAGGAATTTATTCCTATACAGCCAGGCAAGGCAGGCATCTATGTTTGTGGAATGACGGTTTATGATTATTGTCATCTCGGTCATGCCCGGGTGATGGTCGTATTTGATACCGTGGTGCGGTTTTTACGTGCAGCCGGTTATGAGGTGAACTATATCCGCAATATCACGGATATTGATGACAAAATTATCCGCCGAGCGGCTGAAAAACAGCAGGATTATGTCAAATTAACGACATTTTTTATCGATGCCATGCATGAGGACGCAGCCAAACTGAATATTCTGCCGCCTGATCAGGAACCCTTGGCAACGGCATATATCGATGAAATTGTGCAAATGGTTACTATACTCGAAGATCGTGGCTATGCGTATCGCAGCGACAACGGTGATGTCTATTACCGCGTGCGTCAATTCGGGCATTATGGACAACTTGGTGGTATCGCCGTCGATGACCTGCGCTCGGGAGCCAGGGTTGAACCCGGTAGCATGAAGGAAGATCCACTGGATTTTGTCTTGTGGAAAGCGGCCAAACCCGGTGAGCCAAGCTGGGAATCCCCCTGGGGAGCAGGACGACCGGGCTGGCATATTGAATGTTCAGCAATGTCTACACATTGCCTGGGAAATCATTTTGATATTCATGCCGGTGGTATGGATTTACGTTTTCCCCATCATGAAAATGAAATCGCCCAGGCTGAAGCAGCTACTGGCGAGACTTTTGTGAATTTGTGGATGCACAATGGTTTTGTTGAAGTCAATGAAGAGAAGATGTCGAAATCATTGGGCAACTTTTCGACCATACGAGAATTGCTTGAACAGGATGTCGATCAAAGCAGAATGGGTGAGATCCTGCGGTTTATGATTCTTGGAAGTCACTATCGCAGCCCCTTGAGTTTTACCGCTGCGGGTTTGGCTGCGGCACGCACTGCCTTGACCCGTATGTATCTGGTGGCAGATAAAATGACCTCCGTCAAGTCGTTGTCGCCCGCACAGGCACTGGCCAATCCGGCCGCTGCCGATTTTATGGCGGCGATGGAAGATGATTTTAATACCCCGGATGCTGTGGCAGCACTTTTTGCCATCGTCCGCGATTGCAACCGGGCATGGGACCAGGATCTTGAAGAGGTGGCCAAACAGCTGGCAGCCTTGTTGCTCGGCCTGGGCAGGCTGCTGGGTATTCTGGAATTGGAGCCTCAGCGTTATCTTGCGGGTGCAGGTAATGATAAAGCGACTCTTACGCTATCCGGGTTGAATCGCCAACAGGTAGAAGCACTGGTCAGGGAGCGCGAACAGGCCAGGGAACAACGCAATTGGGCCAGAGCCGATGCTTTGCGGGAGCAGCTGACTGCAGGAGGCATTGTGTTGGAGGATAATCCCACCGGGGGAACGCGCTGGCGTTTGGCTTGATTGCTTCGCGGACATTAATGGGTTATGGCGGAAATTAATACAAGATATGAAATCAAGGTATATCCAGTCAGCAATCAGGAAAGTCTTGCGAGCTGTTGAATACGAAGAACAACCACGATTGTCTATGTTCGAAGCAGAGCTGGTGAAGGCAAATTTAGCAATTGACCACATCAAAGCTGAGGAAGTACCGGGTTTGTTTTCAAACATTCCCTTGGGAATATTTGGTGAATTATTGCTGGAAATACCCGATAATTATGACCGTCTTAAAGCATATTTTCCCTCCATGGCGTCACAAGAGGTGCAAAATAACTGGACGGGTTCACATGGCAAGGTGTTGTTGAGACAATCAGAGATATTTGCCAGAATGCTGGTTTCTGGATATGCAGCGACAACAGGTAGAAAAATTGCTGATGCCACTATACTGGATTATGGTTGCGGTTGGGGGCGATTGATACGACTCCTGTATAAATATTCATCGATAGAAAATATCTACGGTGTGGACCCCTGGGGTGAATCAATTAGAATCTGCAGGGAAAACAAAGTGGGCTGTCATTTGGCGATTTCAGATTATGTCCCTGACACGCTCCCGTTTGATCATCAATTTGATTTGATCTTCGCATTTTCAGTATTCACACACCTCAGTGAAAAGACCACCGCGAAGGTGTTAAACACCCTGCGAAACTACATCTCTCCATCAGGGATGTTGGCGATCACGATACGCCCAAAAGAATACTGGGAAATTCATCAAAAAGGCAAACTCGCAGCAGAAATGACAAAAATGCACGAACAGAGCGGTTTTGCGTTCACACCGCACCATCGGGACCCGATTGATGGGGATATCACCTATGGCG
>CAZTLH010000410.1:0-2620 GCA_964614335.1 uncultured Gammaproteobacteria bacterium | reverse complement strand
TCTAACAGTAGGCCGTGTGAGACGAGCATAAGGTGGTTATAAGGAACATAAATATCGTAGGGATTTCTTGGTAATTTGTTTTTGTTTCTGTTATGGGCTCCCTCTAACGCAGGATTTGCCAACTGTTTTTCGCTCGATGGCCAAAAACGGCCAACTGGCTCAAAAGCAGCCGACTAATCCCGGGGTTCATATTCCTGGCGGGAGCACCTGTGTTTATGTCAGGAACTCCCGCTAACCAAAAATTCGCAGACTGACTCCTCGTTTGATGGCATCAAATAGCCATCTGACTCTAAACAGCCAACAAAACCCGTCGTTCATCTTTGCGGCCCCAGCTGTCATTATTGCAGCCCCAGCTGTCATTATTGCAGCCCCAGCTGTCATTCCCGCGCAGGCGGGAATCCAGAGGATCTGGCCTTAAAGGCAAATTTTTGTGTGAGGAAAGCTTTACCACTGTCGGTTATGCTAATAACTTGGTCTCAATTGAGAATTTCCTGAGATATCACTACTTTGGACACGTGCGTGTGGATCTCCCGCCTTCGCGGGGATGACAGTAGAAGGTCAAACAATCGTGGAATCAAGCCGTTTGTTGCTACAAGGCTGCGCTGGTTTCGGCAAAATGACAGGCGACCTGACGGCCATCAAAAAGACGTGATTCAGGTATTTTCTGCTGACACAAGTCCTGGGTGTGAACACAGCGACGATGAAATGCACAGCCGGAAGGAGGATCAAGGGGGGACGGAATTTCACCGCTTAAAACGACACGCTTGGCCCGCCGGGCAGGGTCAACAAAGGGTGTACTGGCCAACAGCGCCTGGGTGTAGGGATGAACAGGGTTGGTGAAGATGACTTCACTGGAGCCTTGCTCGACGGTATGACCCAGATACATCACCATGACTTCATCGGCGATGTGCTCGACCACACTGAGACCATGAGAAATAAAAAGATAGGCCAGATTGAATTCATCCTGCAGATCCATCATCAAATTCAGGATCTGGGCCTGAATGGAAACATCCAGCGCGGATACCGGCTCATCGGCAACCACTACTTTTGGTTGCAGCATCAAGGCCCGGGCGATGGCAATTCGCTGGCGTTGGCCACCGGAGAACATATGTGGATACCGACCGTAGTATTCAGACCGCAAACCCACCCGCTGTAACATAGAGCGGGCCTTATCGCGACGCTCACTGGCAGACAGATCGGTGTTGATCTGCAAGGGTTCTTCCAGAATACTGCCGATCTGCTGACGCGGGTTCAGTGAACCATAGGGATCCTGAAAAACAATCTGTACAGTGGAACGCAGTTGTTGCAATTGAGATTTATCGGCACCGACAATATCAGTTCCAGTGATCCGCAGGGATCCGGAGGTCGGTGGTTCAATCATGGTGATCAGACGCGCCAGGGTCGACTTGCCACAACCCGACTCGCCAACAACAGCCAGGGTGTTCCCGGCATCCAGACTAAAACTGGCACCGTCGAGCGCTTTGAGTGTTTGCGGTCTGGCCAGCATACTGCCACGTACCCGGTAATAGCGTGTCAGATTCTTGGCCTGGACAACAACACCGGTCATGCGGATTCTCCCTGCAATGGAAAATGACAGCGCACCCTGGTCGAGCCGGTTGTAACCAGCTGCGGGACCTGCTGATGACAAAGTTCCTGGGCAAATTGACAGCGGGGACTGAACAGACAACCACGTGGCCTGTCGAAGGGCCCCGGCACCACACCGGCGATGGTAGGCAAACGTCGACTGCCGCGACTGCGCTCTGGTAACGCATCAAGCAGGGCCCTGGTATAGGGGTGTGACGGCGTGGTAAAGAGCTGATTCACTTCCTGTTCTTCAACCACCTGCCCGGCGTACATTACAATGACACGCTGTGCTGTTTCTGCGATGACACCCATATCATGGGTAATCAACACCAGCCCCATTTGGGTCTGTTGCTGCAATTCCAGTAATAAATCGAGAATTTGGGCCTGAATGGTAACATCGAGCGCCGTAGTTGGTTCATCGGCGATCAGTAAACGGGGATTACAGGCTATCGCCATCGCAATCATCACCCGCTGATTCATCCCACCAGACATTTGATGGGGAAAGGAAGACAAACGTGATTTTGGAGCAGGTATACCCACTTGCTCAAACAGTTCGATGCAACGTTGCAACCGCTGTTTGCGATCACCGGGCTCGTGTACTTTCAGTGCTTCCATAATCTGAAAACCGACCGTAAAACAGGGGTTCAGGCTGGTCATCGGCTCCTGAAAGATCATCGCTACTTCCTTGCCGGTCATTTTGCGGCGCGCCTTGTCGGGCAGTTGCAGCATGTCCTGTGAATCAAAACTGAGTCGTTTGGCACTGACCACGCCGGGAAAGGGAATCAAGCCCATCACGGCCAGCATCGAAACACTCTTGCCGGAACCGGATTCACCGACGACCCCCAGTACTTCACCGGCATCGACATTCAGACTGACCTGATCGACAGCCTGAAAATTGCCAAAACGGACACTTAAATCATCTATTTCCAGCAACGCCATAATTAATGCTTCAGTTTGGGGTCAAGGGCATCACGCAAGCCATCACCCATCAGATTAAAGGCCAGTACCACCAGCAGAATTGCCAGACCGGGGAAGG
>CAZTLH010000409.1:0-2645 GCA_964614335.1 uncultured Gammaproteobacteria bacterium | reverse complement strand
CGTGGCGATATCGTTCTGTATATGGATGCGGATCACTCCACCCACATCCGGGAAGTTACCAAGGTGTTCGATGCCATGACCCATGGCGCAGATGTTGTGATCGCTTCACGCCGGCATCCACAATCACAAATCCCAAAACACCAGTCCTGGCTACGTGAAAATATGGGTCGCACATTTCACGCCTTGATGTATGCAGCGGTAAACCTGGAATTTGAGGATACCCAGTGCGGTTTCAAGGCATTTTCCCGTGACAGCGTTGAACAATTATTTAGTCACCAACAGCTGGACGGTTTCAGTTTTGATGTGGAATTGCTTTATCTGGCCAAAAAGTTTGGTCTCAGCGTCCAGGAGATCCCAATCACCTGGGTCAATGAGACCAATTCACGGGTACGGATGATCGTCGACCCGTTACGCATGTTTCTGGACATCAACCGTATCCACAAGCTGCACAGGGATCTTTGAACCGGGCAAGGCGCTCCAGCCAGCCACCTAAACACAAGTCTGGCAGCTTTTTTAGCATGAATGGCTTGAAACGCTAACCATTGAAACCTGCGAGCCTGTTCTGGAAGCATCCGACAGCCCTGAATTTGCCGACTATTTTTTTACTATGGTCACATGGGCCAACTGACTCAAATACAGCCAACAACTCCAGTACTTTCAATCCTGGCAGGAGGATCCGGTCTTATGCCTCCTGAGAATAGATCAATCAAAGAAAATGTGTCTGTTGCGGATGTGAACGCTCCTCATCGGTCGCCAGTTTGTTCATGGCATTGATATAGGCCCGGCCGGATGCAATAACGATATCAGTATCGGCCCCGTGACCGTTGATAATACGTCCGTCCTTCTCGATCCGTACGGTGACCTCACCCTGGGAGTCGGTGCCGCTGGTGATATTATTGACTGAATATAACTGCAGTTTGCTGGCGCTGCTGATGATCTTTTCGATGGCACGAAAGGTGGCATCCACTGGCCCGCTACCAGTAGATACTTCCGTTTGTTCACCGCCATCAATCGCCACCGTCACCGTAGCCTTGGGAATCTCACCGGTCTGGGAACAGACACTCATCGATACCAGTCGATAGGTATCACTCAGGGTTTCCGTTGTATGTTCGGCCATCAGGGCCCGCAAGTCCTCATCAAAGATCTCATGCTTTTTATCAGCCAATGCCTTGAAACGGGCAAAAGCCTCATTCATGGCTTCTTCACTCTCAATCTCAAAACCAAGTTCCTGCAAATGCTGTTTCAGGGCGTTGCGTCCGGAGTGTTTACCCAGCACCATACGATTGGCGACCCAGCCAACATCCTGGGCACGCATGATTTCATAGGTTTCGCGGTTCTTGATCACTCCGTCCTGATGGATGCCGGCCTCATGGGCAAAAGCATTAGCACCGACAATGGCCTTGTTCGGTTGTACCGCAAAACCGGTGATATTGGCCACCAGACGACTGGCTGGAACAATTTCAGTCGAATCAATGGCCGTGTCGCAATCATATTTGTCTGGACGGGTGCGAATAGCCATCACCACCTCTTCCAGTGCAGCATTACCGGCACGTTCACCCAGACCATTGATGGTGCATTCAACCTGTCTTGCACCACCCATGACCGCAGCGAGTGAATTGGCCACTGCCAGACCCAAGTCATTATGACAGTGAACAGAAAAAGTTGCCTTTGAAGAGTTCGGTATACGTTCCATCAAGGAATGAATTAAATGACCAAACTCTGAAGGCATGGCATATCCGACAGTATCCGGAATATTTACCGTGGTGGCACCGGCGGCAATCACCGCTTCCAGAATTCGACACAGAAAATCAGGGTCTGACCGGCCAGCATCTTCGGGTGAGAATTCAACATCATCCGTATAACTTCTGGCCTTTTTAACAGCCCAGACAGCCTGCTCCAGCACCTGCTCGGGCGACATCTTGAGCTTTTCCTGCATATGTATCGGCGAGGTCGCGATAAAGGTATGAATACGCTGGCGTGGCGCGGGCTTGACCGCCGCTGCCGCCTGTTCGATATCACGCTCAATCGCACGCGCCAAGCCACACACGGTACTTTCGGTTAGCCGTCTTGCAATTTGCTGTACCGCCTCAAAATCACCCGGGCTTGCAGCCGGAAATCCGGCCTCGATAATATCGACATGCATCTTCTCCAGTTGTACGGCAATCCGCAACTTCTCATCTGCAGTCATCGAGGCGCCCGGGCTTTGCTCGCCATCGCGCAAGGTGGTATCAAAAATCAGTAATTGATCAGACATCATATAATCCTGTGTTTTGTAATAGGACGAACGCTGGCGCAGATCGTCATTGACTTCGACTCCCTTTACAGGTGGGTCGGCAGGTACTACTAAATTGGGAGAGGGGGGAGTATTGGGCGCCTAGCGGCGCAGCAGACGCAGGGTCAACGACAGCAGGAGATTGGCGATTATCAAATCGATATTCATGGCCCGAGTCTATCCCAGAGAATTCCAAACTGCAAGACCTTTTCTGTCACGATCATAGTGCCCTCCCGGGAGCCTGTCCGAGAGTAGGTGCAGGTACGAGGGAAAGCGGGTGAGGTAGATTTTTTCATGCATTGAGTCTGATACTCGGTGTATTTAGTGTCTGGCCGATAATTAACTATCTCTTTTATAATCAACATGATATAAT
>CAZTLH010000408.1:0-2649 GCA_964614335.1 uncultured Gammaproteobacteria bacterium | reverse complement strand
CCGAGGCGGCGGAGCGAAGTGGTGAAGGGTGAGCTCTGGATCCGGGCCTATTATGCCTTGAATGTCTATGCCGGCCTGGCTTGCGGTTTTCAGGGCAAAGCCCAGATTGGTAAGGGCATGTGGGCTATGCCGGAAGCCATGCGGCAAATGCTGGAAAGCAAACAGGCTCATCCCGAGGCGGGCGCCAACACCGCCTGGGTGCCGTCACCGACCGCTGCGACCTTGCATGCGATCCATTATCACCAGGTGGATGTTGCCGAACGTCAGGATCAGCTGGCCAGACGAGCCGCAACGGACATCCGGCAATTGCTGATTCTGCCACTGCAAAAACAGTCCTGTACAGCGACAGAAATTGCTCGGGAACTGGACAACAATGCCCAGGGGATACTGGGTTATGTGGTGCGCTGGATTGATCAGGGCATCGGTTGCTCAAAAGTTCCGGATATCAATAATGTCGGGCTCATGGAGGACCGTGCCACCTTGCGGATATCCAGTCAGCATATCGCCAACTGGTTGCATCAAGGTGTCTGTGATCGCCAGCAGGTCAAGAAAACACTGCAGCGGATGGCGGATGTGGTCGATCAGCAGAACGCCGGTGATCCGAACTATCAGCCGATGGCCGTCAATTTTGAAGCCAGCCTGGCCTTTCAGGCAGCGTGTGACCTGGTCTTCAAGGGCCGTGAACAACCCAATGGCTATACCGAGTTAATCCTGCATCAGCGTCGCCGCCAGCTGAAGGCGCGATCTTGACTGTCCGGCACACGTATTGGCCAATACCATGACCAGCGAGCGACAAATTCGGACAGAACCGGCGCAGGTTTCTGTGATGAATGCGCCACAGGAATTCCTGTCAAAGTTAATCTGGACGGCCGTACGAGGTCTGGCATCGGATATCCATTTGCGGGTACATAATCATCCGCTGTTGCGGGTCGATGGTGTGATTAACCCGGTTACCGAATTTCAGGTCTTATCCGATGCGGATTTGCGTTTGCTGGCCAAACAAATGATGTCGGAGAAGCACTGGACCAAGCTGCAAGAAGCCTTGCAGGTCGATTTTTCGGTGGGGGTTGAAAAGCTGGGTCGTCTCCGGGTGAATGCCTTTTATCAACGTGACAGTATTGCCATGGCATTGCGTCTGATTACGACTCGAATTCCACAACCTGAAGAATTGCAATTACCACAGTTGTTGACAAATTTATGTCATCTGGAACGAGGGTTGATCATCATTACCGGTGGTACAGGGACCGGTAAATCGACCTCAATCGCCTCCTTGATCAATACGATTAACCAGCAACAGAAAAAACATATTATTACCATTGAGGACCCGATAGAATATTTATTTTCAGATCAGCAATGCATCATTTCCCAGCGTGAACTGGGTATGGATGCTGCCAGCTTTGCGGCCGCGATGGCGGCGGCGTTGCGACAGGATCCGGATGTTATTCTGCTCGGAGAGATGCGTGATCCAGAAACCATCGATACCGCATTGACGGCAGCGGAGACCGGGCATCTGGTGTTCTCTACCCTGCATGCCCCGACTGCAGCGGACACCATAACCCGCTTGATCTCGAGTTTTCCTGCTGCTGCACAACCAACCATTCGGGCCAAGCTGTCACAAAATTTACGGGCAGTCGTGGCCCAACGTTTGTTGCCAAAAGCCTCCGGCAAGGGTAGGGTTGTGGCCTGTGAGGTGATGACCGTGACCGCAAGGATTCGTGAATTGATTCTGGATCCTTTAAAAGTCAAGGATATCGCCGATGAAGTTAAAAAAGGACAAATGATCGAAGGGATGTTGTCCTTTGACCAGGCACTTTTTGATTTGGTTCAATATGGGGAAATTACCCCGGATGTCGCGTTGGCGCATGCGACCAGTGCCACAGACTTAAAATTGCGACTGGGAGGTTTTATCCCCCAGATTTGAACAAGCTGTCTTTGTCGCCATCAGGGCATGGACTGTAATACCCACCTTTCCCGACAGACTGGCAAGCAGGAGAAAAAGTAATGAGTGATCGAAGACTACAGGTGTTTTCAGCTGTAGCACATTTGCTGAGTTTTACCCGCGCGGCGGAAGTGCTGCATATGACCCAGCCGGCGGTCACATTTCAGATCCGGCAACTTGAGGAATATTTTAATACCCGTTTGTTTGATCGTACCCATAACCGGATCAGTCTCACCGAGGTTGGGGAAAAGGTCTATAGCTATTCCTCCCGGATTATTGACCTCTATACCGAGATGGACAACGAGGTCAGGAAGCTGACCGGTGAGGTGGTCGGGCCATTGATTATTGGCGCCAGTACCACCATCGCGGAATATGTGATCCCAAATCTGCTGGGAGAATTTCAGGCCAGCTTCGATACCATCAAGCTGCGGCTGTTCGTATCCAACTCCCTGAATATCATCCATATGGTAGAAAACAATGAAGTCGATGTTGGTATTGTCGAGTCATTGGTCGAGAATAAAAATCTGGTCACCAAAGTCTGCAAACAGGATGAGCTGGTGCTGATCTGTGCACCGGATCATGCTTTGGCCAAAAAAGACTCGATCACCGCTCAGGATTTGGTTGAATACCCGTTTATCGGTCGTGAGGAAGGCTCCGGAACACGCGATGTGTTTTTGCAGTATCTACAGGATCATGATATGGACTATAGC
>CAZTLH010000407.1:0-2656 GCA_964614335.1 uncultured Gammaproteobacteria bacterium | reverse complement strand
GGTAACCAGTGAAAAACTGGATACAAATACCGTATCGCAAGGACGCGAATCATGGGCCGTACCACGGTGGCAAAGAATGCCGTCCAAGTCCGGGACGCTGGTCTTTACCAGCGTCACCGGCCTGAATAAACCCATCTGTATCAGATTATCGAACAACACTACCCGGCCTTCACCGCCCATCTGGCGGCGCGGGGCAGTGTATTGCCGGGCTATGTTCAGCGTGCGTTCGAGGCTGTTGTCGCCGTGATACTGAAGACTTGCCACGGGCTTGTCTGCAGTGTTTTGCCTTTGGCATCAAGAGTGCTAACACGCCATTTCAAAGATTTACCCTTGTGATCGTTGATCCAGGGTGGGGCCTGATAGTTGCCCTGGGAGCCCGGAACAATCGAGGTCAGGATAATAGAATCGTTGCGTGCGACCTCGAGTCGGTCATAGACAGATCGGGTTCCTGACCAGGTAAATGAGAATGGGTTGTTTGCTGCAATCGATGTTCTGGGAGCAAATAATTTTGGGGCCTGGTTGCCGATGAAGGTTTCTTCACTGGAGCCGACATAATAACGCAGCATGGGCATGGGAAAACCTGCGGCACCACCCGCTGCCACCACCTGGCTGACCGTATTGGAGTTGCTTTCGCGCTCTCTGGTCGCTTCTACGCGGAATAACAGTTTGTAATAGCCATTTCCAGAATGCGGGATAGCATCGGGATTCGGGCCCGGTATGGTGACCTGGCCGCTGGGTGGTAAAAACCGGTCAAAACGTTGCAACATGGTATAGCGTCGTTGTAAGCCTCTTTTTTCGATGGGTAAGGATGCCTGGGGTAACAGGTCAAAAGCCGTCGGTTCAATATCACCGGGTTGTACCACTTCCCAGCGACCGGTCAGACGGCCTGTGCCGGTAAAACGTATTTCGGCGGAAATTTGCGGGGTCGTTTCACCCTGTGCAATGACGGCTACTGGTTGATTGTCGGTAAAATGCAAACGAACGTCTACCAGAGCGAAGGGTGAGCGTGCTCCGCCACCAGCAAGCCTGCAGGTGACGACCACAAATTGTTGTGGGTTGGCGAAGTGACGGACATAGAAAAAACGGGAATCATTGCCACGCTGTGCATCCTGGTAAGCCCTGCGGGCAACCGATGATGGTATGGACATAATATCGGTGAAATTTTTGATCCCGGTTGTGCCACTGGCCTGGCCAATATTATTGCGTTGAGGCAGATGGCCGAAGAGTGTTCCTGGAATACAAGGGTTGCTGGAGCTGACAGCGGTTGTGGTCACCGCGCCGCACCAGAAAGCATCAATTGGCTGTTGATTGGGACTGAGATTTTGAAATGTCAGAAATACTGTACTGGGACTGGTATGACTGACATTGACCCCACTGGGGTTTACTCCGGTAATCGCATAGGCCATACTCCCTGCAGTGAGAATGTTGGCGGCTAAAAACAATTTAATAAGTAATTTATTCATCATTGTATTTCCCTAAAACAAGGTGATGCTGACACCAGCCAGAATGGCCCAGTTACTGATATCAACAACAATTGCTGATAGATTATCGTTGGTTTTATTGGTTTGCCGGTCATAACGTAAAAACGCCTGGCCGGGAATTTTCTTGCTTCCTGTGAATGGCAATGTAAACTGCCAGGCAATCTGGGCATTGGCAGAAAGAGTTTTATTGTCTGAATTTTGTTGCGAATCCGAGGTGTGACTGGCTTCGACCGTACTGCTCAGCGTCCAGTTCTCAAACAGCACCCAGTTTGCACCAAGATTGTGACTCAATGTATAGGTGTTGAGTGCCTGCTCTTGATCATTGGCAGTGTTGCGGCTGATGCCGGCATTGACGGACAACTGCTCCGTAACTTGCAGCTGAGCGATCAAACCATTCAAGGTGTTACTTGAATCCGCATTCTCGCGGCCTGTTTGCCGATTGTCCTGAGTCGAGCGGTTATGGTTGAGGGCCAGATTCCAGCGTTGACCTTCCCAGGTTGCGGAACCTTCGAAGGTATTCGTTAACTGGTTGGGTATTTGATCTGGAGAAAATCCGGACAAGGGGTCAAGATCAGGGTGATTGGAGCCAAACTGATGGGTACGAATATACGCAGTATTGAGTGTTGGTAACCAGTTGGATGCAGGTTTATCAGTGGTTGCTGAAGACATCATGCTTTTCAATGGCAGGCTTGCGTTGATTTTTTGGACGCTATTTTCAGTGGTTAGCACTGTACTCAGTTTATCCAGGTTGTCATGCCTGTTTTCAGTCGATACCGTGATGGTGGCATCGCCCAGGGTGCTGTTTAAACTGAATTGATAACGGGACAAGTCTGCCTGGAACAGGTCTGATTGTACGCCGACAGTCTTGAACAATGGGTCTACCCGTTCGTATTCAACCGCAAGCGCTGTCGTAAGAGGCTTTCCTGAAGCGAGCTGGCCATCGAAGGCGTTATATAACAAATGGGCGAAAAATGCACTGTCTGAAGTTTTATCCACCGCCTGGATGGTGTCACCCTGTTCCAGATTGGGATCAGCAGTGTTGGTGAACCGGCTATAAGCAGTTTCGACATCACCCATGACTTTATTCCCGCGGCTTAGCGTCGCCAGACGGATGGAGCCCCTTCTACTTTTATCGGCACCGGTGCTTCCGCCTGCTTTGCACCCGGGCTTGGCGG
>CAZTLH010000406.1:0-2660 GCA_964614335.1 uncultured Gammaproteobacteria bacterium | reverse complement strand
CTACCATCTGGTTTGTGAGCAGGCACTGGCTGCCGGCTTACGCATCCGCGGTTACATCTCCTGTGTTCTGGGCTGCCCGTATGAAGGTGCAATCCAGCCACGGCAAGTGGCGTCTGCAGCCCTGCGTCTGGCAGATCTCGGTTGTCATGAAATCTCGCTCGGCGACACCATCGGCACCGGTACACCGCTGGCCGCACAACGAATGGTCGAGGCGGTGCAAAAGTGTTTGTCCGATCTGCCTTTGGCGGCGCATTTTCACGATACCTACGGCCAGGCACTGGCCAATCTGCTGGCGGTCATGGAGCTGGGTGTTGCCATCATCGACACCGCTGCCGGTGGACTCGGTGGTTGTCCCTATGCCCCCGGCGCCGCCGGCAATGTTGCGACCGAAGATGTGGTGTATATGCTCGATGGCATGGGTATTACCAGTGGTGTAGATATCACCTCGGTCGTCGATGCAGCACAATACATGGCCACGGCACAGGGCACAAATATCAGTTCCCGCGTGGGTATGGCGCTCACCGGCAATCGTACCCTGGCTGGCTAAAGCGTCTCAGCCCGTTGTGGACGAATCCGCACTTCTTGGTTTTGCCGGTGTCGCCGACAAGCGGGCAACGACGCTGATTCTGGGTTCCATGCCGGGTCAGGCATCCCTGCTGGCCAGTGAATATTATGCCCATCCACGGAATGTATTCTGGGACATCATGGCTTCCCTATTCAATATTCCGCGCACACTGCCCTATCCGCAACGTTTGCAACAACTCAGGCAACACCGCATCGCCCTGTGGGATGTGGTGCAGCAATGTCAACGACCGGGCAGCCTCGACAGCGCCATTGTCGAGACCAGTATTGTTAGCAATGATTTCAATCAATTATTTGCTATCTGCCCGGCGATCAACGCGGTATTCTGTAATGGCGGCAAGGCCTTTGCCCTGTACAAAAAACGGGTGTTGCCCGCGCTCGATTCAGATTTCCAGCATATGAATATCACCCGGCTCCCCTCCACCAGCCCAGCCCATGCTGCCATGTCCTTGGCAGAAAAAAAGCGTCAGTGGAGCATCATCCAGACAGCTGACAGACAAAATCAATGATGGGTGATTTATTCAGGGATCGGTCTTAATTTTTAGTGGTGCTTCGAGAAATGCAGTTTTTCTGGCGACACATGAATCCTTGATCAGCATTAAATACAGCCCCTGGTCGTGGACTGTCCAATAGTAGCTGCCAGGATTCATCCCCTGGCCCCGGCAGGCATATTGGCCGCCGTGATCGAAGACCGTGATTTTGTTGCCGGTTACACTGAAGTTTCCTTTGACGAAGGTGGTGGTATCCGAATGAATGCTGAATTTTCCATCTTTACTGATTTCCATGGCATAACCACGTAACTCCAACAGGCCATACGGAAATACAGCAGCTTGCCCGGCATTGGCAAAACCACTAAAGATCATCAAGGCAACAAGTAGCCCGCTGTATACGCTTTTTGATTTCATTCACACCCTCCTGATCGTTATCTGGCTCTAATCCGCGCAATAGTATCACTGCGGCCCAATGACATCACGTTGCCATTATGTTGACCATGCAGACAAACACCGTGCTGATTCAAACTGGTGTTTGCGTTTACTGACAGGGTCCCTGAAGGCCAGGCTTTTGGCCAATAATTGCAAAGGCATTGAGTAATCGACAGTGTCTGATTTGGGTTGCAGCTTCGGATAGAATTTATCATTCAGGATCTGTGAGCCGATCAGACCCATATGCAGACGTAACTGATGGGTTTTCCCGGTCAACGGCCAGAGCGAAAAACGAGCAAGTTCAAGGCCTTTGTCAAGCATGGTGATGCGTGTTCGTGCGTTCACTTTGCCCTCGACATTGTGACATAGTATCCATTCACCGCTGGCTTCGATACGACTTTCAATCAACCATTGTCTGGCTTCATGATTTGTTGGCAGACTGGCAACAGCCTGGTATTGTTTGTGAATCTCACCTTGTGCAAACAGGGCACTGTAGAATTTGCGGGTTGCCGGTATCTTGCTGAATAACACCAGTCCAGCCGTGTCGCGATCCAGTCTGTGTACCGGCACCAATTGCCTGTTATTGGTGCGTTTTTGCAACCGATACAGCAAACATTCATTTACGGCTGTGCCGGAAGGTGTAACAGGTAGAAAATGCGGTTTGTCAGCCAGCAGAATATTCTCATCTTCGTACAAAATCTGCTCCTGAAACGGAATACGCGGCTCCGCCTTTAGCTCCCGGTAATAACACAAGCGGGCATTGATACGATACGCTGTCCCTTCATCTACGGCTATGCCCTGTTCGTCATGAATCATTCCTGTATTCAATCGCTCCAGCCAGATACTCCGGCCGACGGTTGGAAAATGCTGATCAAAAAAATCCAGCAAAGTCGGTAATGGCGGCTTTAATCGTGGCAGTGTGATATAGGAGGGTTGCGGAGAACGGCTGTTGAAAATAAAGTTGTCATCATTAGCAATCATTGTTGCTGGATACCAATCTTCTCACCTTTAAATGTAATAACATCGCGGGCGTAAATCTTTTTTCTTTTTCTTGTTTCCACCTCACCATTGACAAGGACCAGTCCTTCGGCAATCACATGCTTCGCTTCGCCACCGCTGGCGACCAAATTTTCAAATTTTAGTAATTTATAGAGC
>CAZTLH010000405.1:0-2670 GCA_964614335.1 uncultured Gammaproteobacteria bacterium | reverse complement strand
TTAGGAAGTGGGGCGGACC
This sequence comes from uncultured Gammaproteobacteria bacterium, assembly GCA_964614335.1. Taxonomy (GTDB): domain Bacteria; phylum Pseudomonadota; class Gammaproteobacteria; order Arenicellales; family DRJH01; genus DRJH01. The sequence goes on along the minus strand of CAZTLH010000405.1, from coordinate 2,651 downwards.
ATTCCATTAGGTCTAGATTTTAGGTGCCGGGTTCACAAACGGATCTTCAGCCACGCACCTCTGATCTGAGACCTGTCACAGGACTTTGTCCAGGGAGTCTGGAGTGCCGATCAGGATCTTTTCACACTGGAGAAAAACGCCAGGAGTTATGTCGACGATGACCTACTGGAGTTTCCAAAGTATTTCACATTCGCCAATCCCTTGAAATCTGCATCCTGGGTCCAAAGTGTTGCCTGATGAATCTTTGCCGTGGCTAGAATCATGCTATCGGCCATCGCAAGGCCGAATTGTTGGCCGATCTTTGCTGAAAATATGGCGATATTTTCGTCTACTGGAATGACAGGAAACGGCTGCAGAATGCCTGCCACTGCCAGTGCTGTATCTTCTCCACTTGCCCGCATCGTAACTTTGAAAACTTCATGTAATACAATTGCAGGAATGATCACCTCGCCATGTTCCTCGATAATCGCAGCATAGCCGTCGGCATGCTTGCCGTTTAAAAAATACTCAAGCCAGCATGATGAGTCGAGAATGACCATCAAATCCGGTCCGACTTGTCGCGGATACTGTCCATATCAATGGTGCAGCCTTCTAATATTCCACGTAGTTCTTTCGCCGCTTTTACCGGTACAAGTTGAATATGTTCCCCATAAGGCATAGCTATCATCTTTTGGCCAGGCTTGATATGTAGCTGCTCTCGTACCCTTTTAGGGATTACGACCTGGAATTTAGGTGAAACAGTAACTACTTGCATGATGATATCTCTATCGATAGAATTATCGTCATATTTTAATGTAATTTTAGGTGATAGTCCATAGTCCTACACCTCTTTTCCTGTAATACAGGATAACGGTAAATGCTGCGAATCGAGCTGGAGCTTCCGCTGGAATCTCGATAACAAGGATTTGTTGGCAGCTATCAGGTCAGTTGGCCCAATGTCCATCGAGCGAGAAACCAGCCAGCGGTTCCCTTGCTTGCGGGAAATGCTGCTAAAAGGGAAGTTGTTGCAGGTCGACATTGCCACCAGAAAGAATCACGCCAACCTTTTTTCCGTGGAAATCCTCCTGTTGTCTGACGATAGCCGCCAGTGCCACAGCACTGGAAGGCTCGACGATGATCTTCATTCGTTCCCAGATCAAACGCATGGCTTCGATGATCTGCTGTTCAGTTACCCGAAGGATGCTCTCAACATGGCGCTGGATGATCGGAAAGGTGATATCACCCAGTTGTGTCTTGAGACCATCGGCGATAGTCTCGGTTGAATCATTGCCCTGTATCGAACCACATTGCAGTGACCGGTAGGCATCATCGACCGCCAGTGGCTCGCCACCGAAGACCCGACAATCCCTGCCAAAGTGATACGCAGCCAGCGCCGTGCCGGCAATCAGGCCACCACCACCGACTGGTGCAATGATGCAGTTCAAGTCCGGCTGTTCTTCCAGCAACTCAATTCCGGCGGTACCCTGACCGAAAATAACATCGATATTATTGGAAGGATGGATAAAGACGGCCCCTTTTTCGTCAACAATTTGTTGGGCAGCGAGCTCCCTGGCCTTCAGCGTCGGCTCACATTCGATAATGTTCCCATCATAACCTGCCACCGCAGCTTTTTTTACCCGCGCTGCCGTCGCCGGCATCACTATATAGGCTTTGATCCCGAGATTTTTCGCCGCCAGCGCCAGCGCCTGGGCAAAATTACCGGAAGAATGTGTGACGACACCCGATAACTTTTGTTGTGCTGATAATTGCATGATCGCATGGGTCGCGCCACGTATTTTAAAGGCCCCCATTTTCTGGAAATTTTCACACTTAAAATAGACCTTGATCCCGAGTCTTTTATTGATTATTGTAGACGTCAATACCGGTGTATTGTGGATGTATTCGGCGATGCTTTTGTGACAGGTCAACAACGATTGCTTTTGTCTATTCACAGTATCTGAATCGATCCCGGTCGATGGTCGTAAAATTTCACAGCAGATGAAAAAAGTGTTGCAATGGCATATTCAAAAGGGGACTGTCAAATCAAAGCCCGCCCGTTCAAACGTTTTATGGATGATTGGAATGATACCTGCTTTAACCATGAACAACACCCTGGAACTGACCAGATTTGTCGCGAATCCAGAATATGCCAGCCTGCCCTAAAATAGAAGGCTTACTGCTGAAAACAGACTTTGGCCCATTTTTCCGCTCATTTTCATTAAATAGAACGACTATTCACCTCAAATGATCAAAAACTGGTCTCAAATTCGCCTCCCCTCGTTACGACTCCTATTCTCGGGCAACCTCCCAGATATACAGCTAGCCGGCATTGACAAGGGTACGACAATGCAAGAAATCCACAACCCCTTCTTTGCCCAGCAGGCTCTTATCAAACAAAATCGCAACTCATGGTTAATAATGAATAATAAATTTTCACATTTACAGCTTTTATCAAGTCCAAAAACCACCATTTTGTGTGCTGCGCGACAGCACAGCGCCACCGGCGGTGTGGGGGCTCTTAGCCACAGAAATTCCCTTGGCAGACGCATGTCATGATCCACAGCTTGCTGTTTGTACCCGGCGACCGGCCCGAACGCTTTGCCAGAGCACGGGACTCAGGTGCGGACACCATCATTATCGACCTTGAAGATGGCGTGGATCCCGGCGCCAAA
>CAZTLH010000404.1:0-2670 GCA_964614335.1 uncultured Gammaproteobacteria bacterium | reverse complement strand
AAGCTGCCAGGGAAAGAAAGTACTTCCCCTGATATTGATAATTGAAGCTTGCATCTGTGGGTCAATATCCGCAGAATTGGTCGTCAATAGATCCGATACCGGCATCAGAGCATTGCCTGACTTCATACCCAACGACTGAGATGAATAACTGATGACGAGCCCGATACTTCACACCATCATGAAAGTACATATCAAAAGACTTGGTCTAGGCCGGGTTATTCTGGGGGCGTTTGGAATGTATGTAACAATCCCCGTTTTTTTCTTGATTCATGGTTTTGTTATCCATGTTCTTGTCATGAAAATTTTGCTCCCGCTCTGTAATGAAAAAAATATCGAGGCAAAAAACTTCATCATACTGGATCGTTACAAAGTGAGCGGACTTTCCAGAATCGATGCCATCAACTGTATGTTTTGTGGCTGGGTGAATGGCCTGTGTACATTGTTTAACCACACACTGGATGAGCTCAGTAAAAATGCTCACGATGTGACTTTTGTTGCCAGGTTGTTGATCTATCTGATCATCCTGCTGTACACCTTGCCGGGACTGGTCATCCAGACCATCATGCACCTGTGGACGAACACCATGGTTGCAGCACCACTTCGGCTTGAAAAAATTTCCTACAGGGCGATCACAAAAGAGGTCTTGGCCACCTATGCAATCGATTCCGGCTATTCACAAGCTGCCAGATGGTACCTGAGCTATCAAAAAATCACCTGGACTGCGCTTGAGCGTGCGCTGGAGCAGGTCGAATCAGCCTGGTGTCCGATCAGACATTTTGAACGCATGGAATCTGTTGTCTACCCGCCGCATCACAAATTATTTTTTGAGCCGGAGCAAATTGCCGACTTGTGTGTCTATCTCAGCGAACACGGAACCGTATTGTCCAGAGATAGCCGCGGCTGATGATCAACATTGATGGTTGCAAACTGTATTCTGCTGGGCCGTAATTGTGGATGTAACAACAGAAGAATTCGTCCTGTGACAGCGTTCAGCTGTAACATTCTTTTGACAGGATTAAATTATTACAAGACCCAGACCCAGACCCAGAACAATACGCAGGGCAATAGCGACCACCAGGGCCACTGCTGTGGACAGTAAAAGCGAAAATACAGCCTCACGTCGTCCGATGGTGCGTAACATCACGGCAAAAGTGGAAACGCAGGGCACATACAGTAAGATAAAGATCAGAAATACCATAATCTGCTGCCAACTCAGCAGATTACCGATTTCGATTGTCCCAAGCGCCTGAAAGACCATTAACAGGGACAATTCCTTGCGCAGGATGCCAAACAACAGGGGAACACCCAGCGCAATGGGCAGACCGAGCGCCCATACGGTCACCGGTGCCAGCAGACGGTTAATCCAGAGATCGCCACCGGCCAGTTGTAACAGGGCGAGCAGGACACTACCGATCAGCAATAACGGCAGCACGATGGTGAGGATGTCTTTGCTGCGATCCCAGGTCGTGGCCAGTACCGTTCGCCACCGGGGCCAGGCATAAGAAGGAATGGATTGAATGACACCGGGTGCTGATTGCGAATAACGGCGCATCAACAGTCGGCCGAGCAGGGTTACGACCAGCATATTGATAGCAAACAGACTGATGACACCGATCGCTCCCAGATACTTGCCACCGATGGCCAGTACCAGGGCGGACCGGGCGGAGCAGGGCACAAAGGTGATCAACAGTGATGCAATGAGACGATCCCGTCCTATGGCCACATTACGGACTGCCACTATGGCCGGAACATTACAGCCCAGACCCAGCAAAAATGGTACTGCAACATTGCCATGCAGACCGATGGCATGAAAGAAGCGGTCTACGACAAAGGCAATACGATGCATGATGCCGGATTCTTCCAGGCTGACGAGAAGCAGAACCAGTGGCAACATATAGGGGATGACAATACCGATCAGGCCCACCAGAGCATCGGCAACAGCGTGAATGATTACGGCTATCTGATTCGCCGGCTGCCAGCTGGCCAGCAGGGCGGCCAGTTTCGCCGAGGTGAGTCGATCAAGACCGGTACTGACTTCGAAAACAATAAACAGGATAAAGACAAACACCGCCAGGCTACCGAGCAGTCCCCAACGCGGGTGCAGGAAAACGGTATCAAAATTATCTTCCCAGGTGGTGGCGTGGTTACGGCCAACGTGCGTGCATACCGCTTCAGCCAGGTTCAATGTCCGGTGATTGAGATCTGCCAGCACTTCCTGCGTCAGACTGCGCGGCAGATCTTGCTCCATGGTGTCGACAAGTTGACGATAGTGCTCGAAATTGGCCGGAAAATGGCTGGCCAGTTCCTCGCAGAGAAAGCCGTCACTCTTAAGTAACTGGGAGTATAGAAATTCTGCCGGCATCTTGAAGGCCGTTTGCAGATTGATATTCTGGAGTGTGTGTTGCAGCTGTTGTTGCAGTGTGCGGATATGCGGATTGGCTGGTAGTGGTAACGGACAAACTGACTTGTGGGCGATGCGCACGACCTGCTCCAGCAACACAGAAATCCCCTGGCCCTTGATCGCAATGATGGGGATGACCGGAATTCCCAATTGTCTGGACAGTGCTTCTTCATCGATGACGAGACCTTTCTTGCGTGCTTCATCCATGCGGTCGAGAGCAACCACCATCGGTAAACCGAGTTCAGCCAGCTCCATGGTGAATTTCAGAC
>CAZTLH010000403.1:0-2672 GCA_964614335.1 uncultured Gammaproteobacteria bacterium | reverse complement strand
TTCTCGTCGTAATCCATGAGATTGGTGACCTCGGTGTCCGGTGTCGTTTTACGGATTGAATAGGGGCTACGCATTTTGAGATGATCGCTTTTATCCTCCCGCCGTTTGGTCATTTCCGCGACCTTGGATTTAACGGAGGCGACAGTGATTTCTTCTTCATTCTTTTTCAGGATTTCCACAAAGCGTGACATGTGTGTGCCTTTGAAATTATGTGGCAGACTGACATACATATTGAACACGGCGATCGTGTGTTGTTCTCCCTTGCTGCGATCCTTGACCTTGACCGGGTGACGAACATCCTTGACACCCACTTTGTCGATCGCAATATGACGACTGTCAGGGCGACCCTGAACGTCGTCTATAGAGTCTACAGATTTTGAAGCTGCATGTTGCATGATGTACTCCGTGGGGGGGTAGTTGCTGTGAGGCGATTGGGTGGTATGCTAGGAGTCTGTCCGAGAATAGGAGCCTACTACGGAAAAGCGGGCTTTGGCTAGATTTTCCCCTGATTCTCGTTAAATACAACGAGTATTCCATCCTTAGGTTCGTAAACGGCACATCCCTGTGCCACTACTCGCCTCAAATCATGAGATGCTATCTCAAATCCGCTTTCCCTCGTTACGTCTCCTATTCTCGGATAGTCTCCTAGGCCGTTTCGGTCAAGCACGGATGGGGACGGGCCTTGCGAATGCTCTGTTCGATCCCCTCCGCATCAAGACCCAGTGAGGCCAGTTGTTGAATCTGGGTGCCGTGTTCAATATACCGGTCGGGAAGACCCAGATTCAGGATCTGAATAGAATTATTAAGTGTTACCACATATTCATTCACCGCCGAGCCTGCACCTCCCATGAGGACATTTTCCTCAATGGTGACCAGTAGTTCGTGATCGGCGATCTGTGAGGCTATGAGTGCTTCATCGAGTGGCATGACAAAACGCATATTCACTACCGTGGCGCCAAGTTTTTTGCCGGCGATCAGGGCCGGTGTCAACATGGTGCCAAATGCCAGAATCAGTATACCGCTGCCCTGCTGACGGACCTCGGCTTTACCGGCCGGGATTACCTGCATTTCTGTTTTGACAGTGACGCCGGGTCCGTTGCCACGCGGATAACGGACAGCAGTGATGCCGGCGCGCAGGTAGGCGGAATAAAGCATTTGCCGACATTCATTTTCGTCTGACGGCGCATAGAGGGTCACATTGGGCAGACAGCGCAGGAATGAATAATCAAACACACCGGCGTGGGTGTAACCATCGGCACCGACCAGACCGGCACGATCGATGGCCAGCATGACATCCAGGTCCTGGATACTCAGGTCATGTATCAACTGATCATAGGCGCGTTGTAAGAAGGTGGAGTAGATGGCAACCACCGGTTTCAGCCCTTCACAGGCCAGTCCGCCGGCAAAGGTCAGGGCGTGTTGCTCGGCAATGCCGACATCGAAATAGCGCTCGGGATATTGTTTGGAGAATTCGATCATTCCCGATCCTGCGCCCATGGCCGGTGTGATCGCCATTAATTTCTGGTCTTTGGCTGCCATATCGCAGAGCCAGTCACCAAAGACTTTGGTATAGGTGATGACAGGGCCGGAATTGCCACCAACCTTGCCCGTTTCGGGATCAAATGGAGAGACCCCGTGATAGGCGCTGGGATTGCCTTCGGCCGGCTTATAACCCTTGCCTTTGCGGGTAATGACGTGCAGAAAGCGTGGTCCCTGCATGGCTTGCATGTTTTGCAGGGTCGGTATCAGTGCGGCCAGATTATGACCGTCGATGGGACCGATGTAGTTAAACCCCATTTCTTCGAACAGTGTGCTGGGCATGACCATGCCTTTCATGTGTTCTTCCCAGCGTTGTGCCAGCCGGCGGATAGGTGGCAGGGTGGAAAGCACGGTTTTACTGCCTTCACGGACGCTGGTGTAGGTTTTTCCAGACAGGACGCGTGCCAGATAGCTGGATATGGCGCCGACGTTATTGGAGATTGACATGTCATTGTCATTGAGGATAACCAGCAGATTGGCATCCATGGCGCCGGCATTGTTGAGTGCTTCATAGGCCATGCCGGCGGTCAGGGCGCCATCACCGATGACCGCGATGATTTGTCGATCAGTTTGGTTATGGGTATTGGCTACGGCCATACCCAGCGCCGCACTGACGGAAGTACTGGAGTGGCCTGCGCCAAAAGCATCATATTCACTTTCCGCACGTTTCAGGAAACCTGACAGACCATGTTGTTGTCGCAGACTGGCCATTTGCTCGCGGCGACCGGTCAGAATCTTGTGTGGGTAGGCCTGATGGCCAATATCCCAGACCAGACGATCCTCGGGCGTGTTGAATACATAATGCAGTGCAATGGTCAGTTCGACCGTACCCAGGCCTGCAGCCAGATGACCACCGGTACGGGATACGGTCTGAATCAGAAAATGGCGCAGCTCTTTTGCCAGATCAGGGAGTACCTGCTCGGGCAGTTGTCGCAAATCGTCAGGCGAGTTGATGTTTTCCAGTAAATGCAGGGAGTTCATGTCCGATGGGTTCGTAGTTGCGCAGTGCTGCGCATTTTTACAGGCTAGGAGGCTGTCCGAGAACAGGAGTCGTAGCGAGGGAAAGCGGATTTGAGGTCATTTTTTCGATCATTTGAGGCGAATAGTCGTTCTATTTAACGAAAATTATCGGA
>CAZTLH010000402.1:0-2689 GCA_964614335.1 uncultured Gammaproteobacteria bacterium | reverse complement strand
ATAATAAACTGTACCGCAAGAGCAGCAAGAACCACACCCATGACCCGGCCGATTACATTGACACCGGTCAATCCCAATATTTTGAGAATATGTTGTGAAATCAGCAACAGCATCAGGGTCAGTAACAAAATCGCCAGTAACACACCCAGAATACCTGCCTGTTGCACCGGATTCCCCTGGGCATGACTCATCATCAGCATGACAGAGGCGATCGCTCCAGGGCCAGCGATTAACGGTATGGCTAACGGGAATACTGAAATATCTTCGCTGGCAATGGCTTCTTCATTTTCATTGCGGGTGGTCGAACTAAGACCGGTCTTGCGCGCAAACACCATATCAATTGCGATCAGAAACAATAAAATACCACCGGCTATCCGGAACGCAGGCAGACTGATGCCCAGGGCCTGCAGGATGAAATTGCCGGCAAAGGCGAACAATAATAATACCGCGGTAGCAACAGCCACACCGGTAAACAACATCTTCCGCCGATGTTGTGCACTGTGATTTACCGTCATGGCAGCAAATATCGGTGCCAGACCGAACGGATCCATCACCACCAGAAAAGTCACCAGTGCGTGGGTTGTAATTTCGTCCATAAAACTCCTGTTTTCGGCTAACAAATAGTGCCGGATGAATACCTGTAAACCAATCATGTCAGCTGGCCACCAGGAGCTTACGGGAGCCCCTTGCTGCCAGCCACCTATACTATAACGGCCATCGCCACGTAGTTCTTTACGCAACCCTGTTTGCTTTTGATATACTGATCGTTTGGTCAAAAAGAAACGCTGACACTGAGCTCGACAATGATCCTGTATCACACATTTCGCCGCATATTATCGCAGTTCCATGGTGGTTTGTACCTTTTTCGTCTTTCGATACCATCGACACAAATGTGCTGCTGTCGGGCGTTCATCTGCTTGTGAGTACAAGCAAACTTCTTTGCATTTACCCAAACACTCAAGGATACCGATCATGCAATTAAATGATAGCTCTCTATTCAGGCAACAAAACTATATTGACGGCCAGTGGGTCGACGCAGATGACCGCAGTACACTCGATGTGACCAACCCGGCCAATGGCGCACGTATCGGCAGCATCCCCAAAGCAGGAACCGGGGAAACTCGCCGCGCAATCGAAGCGGCTAATCGCGCCTGGCCGGCCTGGCGTGACCTGCCAGCCCGTGACCGTAGTGCGATTGTTCATCGCTGGTATGAACTGATGATCGAAAATCAGGATGACTTGGCAAAAATCATGACCCTGGAGCAGGGTAAGCCACTATTGGAGGCCAAGGGTGAAATTGGCTATGCGGCTTCTTTTCTGCAGTGGTTTGCCGAAGAAGGTAAACGTACCTATGGCGAAGTCATTCCGGCACAACAGACCGACCGCAGACTGGTGGTCATCAAACAACCCGTGGGTGTTTGTGCGGCAATAACACCCTGGAATTTTCCTTCTGCCATGATTACCCGTAAAGCAGGCCCCGCACTTGCGGCGGGCTGCCCGATGGTCTGCAAACCGGCAACCCAGACCCCATACTCTGCACTAGCGCTGGCAGTCCTGGCAGAACGTGCCGGTGTTCCCGGCGGGATTTTCAGTGTTGTCACCGGTTCCAGTGCAGCCATTGGCGCTGAAGTCACCAGCAATCCAACGGTGCGCAAACTGACCTTTACCGGTTCAACCGCCGTCGGCAAATTACTGATGCAACAAAGCGCTGGCACCATGAAACGAATGTCCCTGGAGTTAGGTGGCAATGCGCCATTTATTGTCTTCGATGATGCTGACCTGGACGCCGCCGTGGTCGGGGCCATGCAGTCAAAATACCGCAATGCCGGCCAGACCTGTGTCTGCGCCAACCGCCTGCTGGTACAACGTGGCGTATATGATGTTTTTGCGGAGAAACTGGCCGTCGCCGTGAAGGCACTTAAAGTTGGCGATGGTTTTGAGCCAGGCACCGAACAGGGTCCGCTAATCGATGATGCGGCCGTGGCCAAAGTCGAAGAACATATCGCGGATGCCCTTGCCAAGGGTGCGAAAATTATCACCGGTGGTCATCCTCATGCCATGGGCGGCCACTTCTTTGAGCCTACGGTTCTCTCGGATGTAACCACCGATATGCTGGTCGCACGTGAAGAAACCTTTGGCCCGGTTGCACCATTATTCCGGTTTGACACCGAAGAAGAAGCCATCGCCATGGGTAACGACACCGAATTTGGACTGGCTTCTTATTTCTACACCCGTGATCTTGGTCGTGCCTGGCGTGTGGCCGAAGGTCTCGAATACGGGATGGTCGGAATCAACTCCGGTATTATTTCCAATGAAATCGCCCCGTTCGGCGGAGTCAAGGAATCCGGTATTGGCCGTGAAGGTTCTAGCCACGGTATCAATGAATACATGGAGATCAAATACCTTTGTATGGCAGGCATCTAAAAAAAGGGTCAGAGCCCTTTTTTTACAACGCTGTCATACCACTGAAGCAAAACAGAAAGGCGGAGTCCGGAATGGTTTCGTGCCTGATCGTTCTGGATTCCCGCCGGCACGTGGATAACGAACTTAAAGAAACCAGTGCTTCGGCTGCTGTTCCTAGGCTGTCCGAGAACAGAGAGCCTACTGCGGAAAAGCGTACTTTGGTCCATTTTCCCGCTCATTTTCGTTAAATAGAACGACTATTCCATCCTTAGGTCCGTAAACGGCA
>CAZTLH010000401.1:0-2709 GCA_964614335.1 uncultured Gammaproteobacteria bacterium | reverse complement strand
ATGAAACTTGAATTGGAGGTAATATCTGATGAGCAATCTGGTGCGACAAACGAACAGGGTAGCACCCTGGAGTGTATTTGGTGATTTTGATGGTTTTTTCGATGGCTTTGCCCGTGGCTCAAGAGCCTCGGAAGTGGTTAACGGTCAGGCCTTGCGACCGGCTGTCGATGTCCGGGAAACTGACAATGAATATCAGGTCAAGGTTGATTTGCCGGGGATCAAGAAGGAAAATCTGGATATCGTGATCCAGGACGGGGTGCTGACCATTAATGCTGAAACCCGTGAAGAGACCCGGGAAGGAGAATCCGGTCGTCTGATTCGCCAGGAACGACGTTATGGTAAATATGTCCGTTCCATGCGTCTTGGTGCTGATGTCAATGAGGATTCGGTTCATGCCGAATATCATGATGGTATTCTCAGTTTGACCATCCCCAAGGCCGAAGAAGTGAAGCCGAAACGGGTACAGGTCGCGATTAACTGAAAAACGTACCGATAACCGGTGGTATCATGAGCGAACCCCCCAAGGGGGGTTCGCTTTTTTTCAAGGGCCGGTAGACGCCCGTACAGTGACAGGAAATCAGTATATGCAAAGAAAGGATGCGGATGACTTTGCCCGGGTTTTGACCGAGGCATTGCCGTATATCCAGCGTTTTCATGGCAAGACCATGGTCATCAAATATGGCGGCAATGCCATGATTGATGACGGTCTCAAGCAGGGTTTTGCGCGTGACATAGTATTGATGAAACTGGTGGGTATGAACCCGGTTATCGTCCATGGGGGTGGTCCACAGATCAACAGTACGTTACAGAAAGTGGGCAAGGAAAGTCACTTTATCAATGGTCTGCGGGTTACCGACAGTGAGACTATGGACATCGTCGAAATGGTTCTGGGTGGATCGGTGAACAAGGACATCGTTCACCGTATCAATCGCAGTGGTGGTCGGGCTGTGGGTCTGTCTGGTAAGGATGGTGGTTTGATCCGGGCCTGCAAGTTATTTGCCGATCATCCGGGTCAGGATGTGGATTATGGCTTCGTTGGTGACATAGAGAGTATCCAGCCGGCCGTTGTGACGGCCCTGGAACAACAGGATTTTATCCCGGTGATTGCGCCGATCGGTGTCGGGGCGGATGGTCAGACCTATAACATCAATGCTGATACCGTAGCCGGCAGGCTGGCATCCACACTGCAGGCGGAAAAACTGATCCTGTTGACGGATACCACAGGTGTGATGCAGGAGGGTCAATTACTGCCGCGACTGACCAGTGCCCGGGTACAGGCATTGATCGATGATGCGGTTATTCAGGGCGGGATGTTGCCCAAGGTGGGTTGCGCTATCGATGCCATCCGTGCCGGTGTTACCTCTGCACATATTATTGATGGCAGGATATCACATGCTGTTTTGCTGGAGATTTTTTCCAATCATGGTGTAGGGACCCAGATACTCGGTTGAAAATCGGGTCGAGAATAATGCGATACAACATCAGGATGGCGTTACATGAGCAGTAAACGGATCTACAAGGTGATCTTCAACAACCAGGGGAGTATCTACGAGATTTATGCCCGTGAAGTCAGCCAGGGTAGTATGTATGCATTCATCGAGGTCTCGGAAATTATCTTTGGTGAACGCAGCAAACTGGTCCTGGATCCTGCCGAAGAAAAACTGAAAACTGAATTCAGCGGTGTCGAAAAGACCTTTATCCCCATGCATGCGGTCATCCGTATCGATCAGGTTGATAAAGAAGGCCTGAGCAAGGTGACTGACAGCAAGGGCAAAAATACCGTGACCCCATTTCCGTTACCCTATCCGCCAAGCGGTGGCAAGCAAAAATAATTCATACGGAAGGTCGACAACGGCAAAGAGCGTAGCGACGGTCTGCAGGAGCAAGTCTCAGGTCAGCAGAAAGAAACCGTGGGTCAGAGCCAGAATGCGATCTCGGTCATTACTTTTGAACTCAGGGCCATCATTCTTTTTACCATCCCGGGTAATTCAGTGGCACCGGCCTCCAGGGCGGTGGTGGCATGTTGACCTTCATCCAGTTGCATTTGCTGCAGTACCAGACGACTGCGGTGATCGTTCTGTGGCAGACGCTGCAAATGGCGGTCGAGATGACGGACGACCTGCTGTTCTGTTTCTCGCAAAAAACCCAGGCTGATGCTGTCACCCAGACGACCTGCTGCCAGACCCAGGAGTAATGAACCACCAAACCACAACGGGTTCAGGAAGCTCTTGTGGCTGTCCAGTGCGCTCAGCCGCTGCTGGCACCACAACAGATGATCATTTTCTTCGGCTGCGGCTTGCTGCAATTTATCTTTTACGGCGTGATTTTTACAGGCCATGGCCTGACCCTGATAGAGCGCTTGAGCGCATACTTCACCACTGTGGTTGACCCGCATCAGACTTCCGGCCAGTTTTTTCTGCCGGTGATCCAGCACGCCTTCCGGAGTCCGGGCGGCTGGATCAGGCCTTTGGGTGGATTGGGGTTTGCCAAATACGGTTTCCAGACCGTGCTGGAGTTCTATTAACCATTGGTCGAGTGGACTGTAGTGTTGTGGATTCATCGTTGGCAGCTTTGTTTGAGTGATGACTGGATTGTGGTTTCTGCTGGAGTTGCCTGCCATACAGAGTTGCGTACATTATGACAGGAGCTCCAGCATGCCAAGGATTTGCCGACTGTTTTCTCGCTCGATGGCTATAAATAGCCATAAAT
>CAZTLH010000400.1:0-2710 GCA_964614335.1 uncultured Gammaproteobacteria bacterium | reverse complement strand
CGGTATGGGTTTCTTCGCTATCGATTTCGAAGTAGTCAACGTCACCTACCTGTGACCGATCATCACCTGCCGGTAAACGCACCGGTTTTAGACAGGCATGACCATTCGGATGAACCCCCCATTGTTCAAAAAGCTCCCGCTCAAAATAATGTGCCTGTGAACACTGTGGTGTCAGTGAGGAATACTCGCTACCAAAACAGGTCACGATCAGTTCCAGATTGCTCATGCCATCATCGGCAATGACGGCCAGGGTCAAAACGCCCTCATCATCGCGTATCATGCCGGTTAATGCGACAAGACGTTTGCCTGCTGCTACCGATGAAATGACCGTTTGCCGAAATCCCTCATTCGACAATCGTGGTATATCACACCAGTTGACCGCAGTGGCGTTGTGAATTGACAGGGCCGATGCTCTCATCCGCTGACCACCCTGGCCGCCTGTGTCATCAATTGCAACAAGGGTGATGGCAACCACAGACCCAGTAGCAACAGTAATCCCAGAATAACTACCACCATCCCCCGGGTTGCTACATTGTCCCGGGTCTCTACCGGCGCAATCGCGGCCTTGCCATACAGCATTTCGATAATATGGTGTAAAGCCGAGATAAAGATGATGCTGCCACCGAGCAGGAACAAGACCAGCACCACCCATTGCCGGGTATCAATGGCAGCGCGCACAATTTGGTATTCACTCATAAAGATGGCAAACGGTGCCACACCGATCAGGGCCAGCATACTGCCCAGCAAGGCCATACTCCAGAGTCGATCTACCCGCATTGCGCCCTTGATCCGACCCATGTCATGAGTTGCATAATGCTGACCCAGTCTGCCGGCGGCGAAAAAGGCCAGGGATTTGCACAAGGCATGATTCAAGGTGTGAAAAACAGCGGCAAATGCACCCAGTGGCCCGAGCCCGTAACCGATTGCGATAATACCGAGGTGTTCGACACTGTGATAGGCCAGCAGCCGTTTGACATCGGTCTGAAAAACAATAAAAGCGGCCGAAACCAGGATCGACAGGGTACCAAATACCAGCAACATATTACTGGCCAGCGAAGTCCCCAGGACATGGGTCACCAGGGGCACATAACGCAGGATACAGTACAACGCCGCATTGAGCATGAAACCGGAAAACATGGCAGAAACCGGTGTTGGTGCCTGACTATGGGCATCCGGCAGCCAGGAATGTACCGGTGCCAGACCGGCCTTGACCCCGAAGCCGACCATCAAGAAGGCAAACGCGATCTTGACCAGAACCGGGTCAAAAACTACCGCGGGATCGGACAACGCCGTCCACAACATCCCATTGCTTTGCATTAAGTCAGTATGCTCAACTGCCGCAGCAAACAACAGAGTGCCCATGAAGGCAAAGGCGATACCGACCGAACAGATAATCAGATATTTCCACATTGCCTCCAGCGACAGACGATCCACATACAAGGAAATCAGAAAAGCCGTCAACAAGGTGGTGCTTTCCATTCCGACCCACATCACCCCGAGGTTGTTGGAAATCAGTAACAGTGTCATGGTCACCAGCGCTCCCAGCCAGAGGGTTCCAAAACGCTGTGCGACCCTTTTTGTAAAGCGGTGACGACCGTGTTCGTTACTAAAATAGGTACGGGCAAACAACGAGCTGGCCAGATAAACCAGTGCCAGCACCAGTAAATGAAAGGCCGACAAGGCATCTACATAAAACCAGTTTTGGGCCCCATGCAGGGAGCCCTGGTCGAGCACCCGCTGTGTCGTCAGTAATGCCAAAACCAGTTGCAGAACACTGGCTGCGATGGTGATGTTGTAGACCGCTTTATGAACAAACTGACAGAGCAGGGCCCAGGCCAGTGGCAACAACAACAGTAGCCAGAGCAGCTGTTCATCGCTCATCAGATCAGCCACGCAAGGAATCCAGCTTGTCGATATCGATGTCGGAGAATTCACGATTGATGCGATACACCGCAATCCCCATGACAAATACCGCGACAAAGGCATCCAGCAGCACACCGAGTTCGACCAGCAATGGCACCACGGTGACAGCACTGAGACCAAAGACAAAGATGCCATTTTCCAGCACCAGATAACCCAATACCTGCATGACCGCCTTGCGTCGGGTGACCATCAAAAACAAACCGCTGACAATCAGAAAGATCGCCATGTCGAGTGCGGCAAAGGAGCGTCCGGTCAATGCTGTGTTGATGTGATTGGCCAACCAGATCGCAAAAGCCAGGGCGGAAATACCAAATACTACAGAGCCCACATGGCCGATAAACGGTTCGACTTCACTGCGATAGCCGGTGCGACCACGCAATCGCAACAGCATCCACGGAAAGATAAAACCTTTCAGCGCCACATTGGCGGTGACCAGCAATTCCATGCGCCAATCCAGCGGGATATCCAGCAGCAGCACGGGGATAGAACCAATCAGAATGCCTTGCAGTGCCAGCCAGAAAATACAGGTCGCGATACGGGTCGTACCGAGCAGAGCGAAAATGGTCAAAATACCCACGGCCTGGGTCAATGAAGGCAGCATATCCATAACCGTCAGCGCACCGTCAGCATCAGGGCCACCGCCGACAGGGCTCCGGCCCCGACAATCAGGGGCAAGGTTTGTCGCAAATGCAGGCGGGCCATGAACGAGCCGATCAAACCGATAACAATAGCCAGCAGACCCATGGACAACCAGCCCAGCACGGCATCAAGCCAGACACTGCCGCTA
>CAZTLH010000399.1:0-2712 GCA_964614335.1 uncultured Gammaproteobacteria bacterium | reverse complement strand
CTCAAGCAACGGCATCGTCAGTTCAATTTGCGGCAGCTGGCCGTACTGTTTTTGTAACTCCCTGCCCACCAGCAGATTAAATTTCTGGTCGGTACCGCCAAGTTCCACATCGGCATGCATGGCAACCGAATCATAACCTTGTACCAGAGGATACATGAACTCATGAATGGCAATGGGCTGACCATTGTGATAACGCTTGCTAAAATCATCCCGCTCCAGCATCCGTGCCACGGTGTGGCGGGACGCCAGACGAATCATGTCTTCTGCCTTCATGGCACCAAACCATTCAGAATTAAACATCACTGTGGTGCGATCCGGGTCAAGAATCCTGAATACCTGCTGTTGGTACGTCACGGCATTGGCTTTGACCTCCGCGGCGGTGAGTGCCGGGCGAGTGACACTTTTACCGGTCGGATCCCCGATCATACCGGTAAAATCTCCAATCAGGAACAACACATCATGCCCCAAATCTTGGAAATGGCGTAACTTTGTGATCAGCACCGTGTGGCCAAGATGCAGATCCGGCGCGGTTGGATCGAATCCGGCCTTGACCCTCAGTGGGCGACCAAGTTGCAACCGCTCCTTTAATTCGGACTCAACCAGCACCTCTTCGGCACCCCTTTTGATCAACGACATGGCTTGTTGCATTGCTATTCCTTTCTTCCTCGTTAAATGTGACAACAACAAATATCAAACGACATCTTGGGCTAAGCTGTAATTCTGCCACACTCTGGCTTTGACCTTAAGTGAACTTCACTATAAAGTACTGCCTGCAAAAAATTAATGTCGAAACCCGTATCTCCCAATAATTTCCAACAATTTCTGATATTTCCCAAATAATTTGATATTTCTATGAGTCACCGCCTGATCCACCCGGGATCATTCACCAGATTCCTTGATCGGGATCACCGCTATCTGCTGCTGACGATCATTTTGTCGGTGTCACTATTTCTGCTATTCGGTCGACCCGAACAGCGCAATACCGTAACGCCCGGACTGCAGCAAGCGCAAGCCTCGTATTCCCCATTACCTGCTCCAGTAATTGGGCAAACAGCTAAATTGCAACAGCCGGATTCACCAACAACAAGCTCGCCTGACAATACTTTTGACAGTGGCATCGATTCATCTAAAACCATCGACACTCCCGCAACAACCACTGCCGAGGTCACTGACAGCCCAGACAAAACACAAACCGGCAGTAGTCCAACTGAACCTCAGGTCTTGGCAAAATCAAAACCCCGGCCCAAAAACAATAGCACCGCTTTGGCTAAAACCTTCAAAACTCCCGCAAAGCCCGCTGCTGAGGTTACTGACAGTCCGGTCAGAACACTAGCCAACAATAGCCTGAATAAATATCAGGTTGTAGCACAATCAAAATCCAGGCCCAGTGCCCGTGACATCGATGAACACTGGCAACGCTATATTATTCGTAAAGGTGATACCCTGAGTCGCATATTCAGACAACTGCAATTACCACAGGTGCTGGCCTTGAACCTGAGTCAGAATCACCCGGGATCGTTGTTACGACGACTGCGTCCGGGCCGTATACTGTATTACAAAACCACAGCTAAGCATGACCTGATAGCATTGAGCTATGCTTTCAGTACAGAAAACACCTTGGAAATTCGCCAACAGGCGGCCGATTATCAGGCCTTGATCAGCCCCAAGCCTGTTGAAATTGTACAAAAGCAGTCCAATGGCAGCATTACTTCCTCACTCGGTCAAGCGACCCGCAAACAACATGTCCCGGCTTCTGTGATGCTGCAACTGGTAGAAATCTTTGGCTGGGACATCGATTTTGGCCAGGATTTACGTAAAGGTGACAGCTTTAATGTGCTCTGGCAACAAGCTCGCTGGCAAGGCAAAACCGTTCGAAACGGTCCCGTACTGGCTGCTGAATTTGTCAATGATGGCACCCGTTACCGGGCAGTACGCTTTACCAACCGCCGCGGCAAGACTGCCTATTATGCTCCGGATGGCAGCAGCCTACGTCGAAGCTTCCTGAAGACCCCGGTCAAATTTAGTCGTATCAGCTCCGGCTTTTCACTGCGTCGTTTTCACCCGAAGCTCAAAAAGTGGCGCGCTCATCACGGCGTGGACTATGCTGCAAAACGGGGTACTGCAGTACGTTCCACAGCCGATGGCACAGTGCTGTTCAAGGGCTGGAAAGGTGGCTATGGTCGCACCGTAATCATACGTCACGGCGGTCCCTACAGCACCCTATATGCGCATTTATCAAAATTCTCTCGAGGTTTGCGCAGCGGTAGTCATGTCAATCAGGGGGATATCGTGGCCTATGTCGGCAGTAGCGGCCTGGCGACCGGCCCTCACCTGCATTACGAGTTTCGGGTTAATGGCAAATACAAAAACCCGGTTACCTTTCACCCTCCCCGAGCTGTGACAATTTCAAAAAATGAGCTACCGGCATTTCGAAACAGCACCCGCCTGTATCTGGCTAAACTCGAAACTGAGCAACAAATCCAGGTCGTAGCCAATCGCTAGGAGGCTGTCCCAGAAACCGCCTCCATGCCAAAAGATGCTGCCGTGATCAATCAATTCATAAAGTCTGAGCCCCAGGATCCAGAAAGCTGTTATGTTGGACTGATGTCCGGTACCAGTGCCGATGCCATCGATGCGGCCGTCGTTTCATTTCAAGCCCGGTCGGTACAGTTACTGGCGGCCAAAAACAGCCCGATCGATACTTCGTTGTTG
>CAZTLH010000398.1:0-2712 GCA_964614335.1 uncultured Gammaproteobacteria bacterium | reverse complement strand
TTGCGCATACAAGCCATGAATAGCAATACCGGCGGATGCGGTATACTACCATTATCTTTTGTGAGCGGCACCTCACTATACCCGCTCTGTTCACAGATTTTGATATCGGACGATACATTGAACACAACGAATCACAGTCTTACCTACAAGGATGCCGGCGTAGATATCGATCGTGGCGAAGCACTGGTGAATATCATCAAACCGGTTGCAGCCAGCACCCGCCGCCCTGGCTGGTTGGGCAATCTTGGTGGTTTTGGTGCCTTGTTTGAGATTCCCGAAGGGTTCCGGCAACCGGTACTGGTCTCTGGTACCGATGGTGTCGGCACAAAACTCAAACTCGCCATAGAATCGAACAACCATCAAGGCATCGGTATTGACCTCGTCGCCATGTGCGCCAATGATGTGCTGGTACAAGGTGCGGAACCATTATTCTTTCTCGACTACTTTGCCACCGGCAAACTGCAGACCGATGTGGCTGCTGCTGTGATCACTAGTATCGGCGAAGGATGCCGCCAGGCCGGGGCCGCACTGATCGGTGGAGAAACGGCAGAAATGCCGGGCATGTATGCTGAAGGTGATTATGATCTGGCCGGTTTTTGTGTCGGCGTTGCGGAAAAAGACCGGCTCATCGATGGCCTTGCGATCGCACCGGACGACACCTTGATTGGGCTGGCGTCGACTGGCCCACATGCCAATGGTTATTCCCTGGTTCGTCGGACTCTGGAAGTTGCCGGTACAGCACTCAATACACCGTTTGGTTCACTACACCTGGGGGATGCCCTGTTGGCACCAACCCGGATCTATGTCCAGTCCATACTCAAGGTATTGGCCAGCGTACAGGTCCATGGCATGGCGCATATCACCGGTGGCGGATTGCCCGGCAATATCAAGAGGGTTTTACCTGAAGGTTGCCAGGCGTTGCTAGACAGCAGCAGCTGGCAACGCCCTGCAATATTCGACTGGTTACAACAACAAGGCAACATCACCGAGGACGAGATGCTGCGCACCTTCAATTGCGGACTGGGTTTTGTCATTGCGGTGCATCCCAATGCCACCGAAGTAACACTTGATATTCTCCGGGATGCCGGGGAGACTGCA
Source organism: uncultured Gammaproteobacteria bacterium (assembly GCA_964614335.1). Lineage (GTDB taxonomy): Bacteria > Pseudomonadota > Gammaproteobacteria > Arenicellales > DRJH01 > DRJH01. The sequence continues at coordinate 1,614 of CAZTLH010000398.1, read as the reverse complement.
ATGGTGGTTGGTGCAATCAAATCTGGTACTGCAGAGGTTGTGATCCATTAAACTGCCCATTGTCATACTGTTGTCTGGAAATGGCAGCAATCTTCAACAACTGATCGACCGCAGCCAAAGGGGCTTGCCGATCCGGATCTGTGGTGTCATCAGTAATAATCCCGATGCCTATGGACTCGAACGCGCCAGAAAAGCCGGTATTCCTGCCATCACAGTCAATCATGGAAAGTATGACGATCGCACCGCATTTGAATGGTCTTTACAAAAGGCGATCGACAGCTTTTCACCGGGTCTTGTGGTACTGGCCGGTTTCATGCGTATTCTGGGAGCTGAATTTGTCCGTCACTATCCACTCCAGCTGATCAATATCCACCCTTCCCTGTTACCACGCTACAGGGGCCTGCACACCCATGAACGGGCACTTGCAGAAGGTGCATCGGTCCATGGCTGCAGCGTACATTTTGTCACGCCAGATTTGGACGATGGACCCATTATTCTCCAGGCCGAAGTGCCGATCTTGCCAAATGATACTGTAGATACGTTGGAGCAACGTGTCCATCAGGCAGAATATGTGGCCTACCCGAAAGCTGTTGGCTGGATTGCAGAACAACGTCTTTCTGTTGTAAATGGTCAGGTACTACTCGATGGTGCCAAACAGCCACAACAATATTTTCGTTGTCGTGGCAATGACTGCTGAACAACCCCTGCATCCATCATTATGGCGGTGGAAAAAAACTCGAATTCTCCTCCTTGGTGTACTCTTGCTGGAGATATCGAGTATTCAAGCGACTACACTGCACAATGATACTGGGATTAACCTTGTCTATGACGTCAGTTATCAAAACATCCCGCTTGGACGCGTCCATTATCAACTGCTGAAAACAACACCACTTTGGCAGGTAATATCCCGTACTGAACCAAACCTGCTGGCCTCATTGAGTTCACACAGCAAACGGCAGGAAACCACGCTGTTTCAGTGGAGCCAGACCGGTCTGAAACCACAACAGGTGGATATCGCTGATTACCGGGGACCTGATACAAAAATTGTTGTTGATTGGTCACAACAAAAGATTCATTTTCCGGATCAACGAACTTCAGCCATTCCAAAAGGTCCGCTGTACACTACCATGGCAATGGTATACGGCATCGCCTTTAACCCACCAGTCGCCATCAAACCCGGCACTCATCTGAATATTTTGTCGGAAAAGAATATCGAGATTTATGCAGTTGATAACGTGACCAACACTGAACTTCTGGTGCCGGCAGGAAAATTTCCCAGTATCAGAATTCGGGCCAAACGCCAAGGTGTTGCAGGAGACTGGATAGAATTATGGTTGACTACAGGCACCGTTCAAATGGTTGCACAGCTGGACAAATACCGCAAAAACAAGCGCACCCGCTTCCAGTTACAAAAAAACCTGAACTGGCCTCCAGTCCAGCCTTTACAACCTGCCAAACCCTAACCTTCTGTCAGAAGCTCCCGCTGGAAATTCAATAACAAGGATTTGGTGGCTCAATTTGAGCCAGTTGGCCATATTTGGTCATCGAGCGAGAAGACAATCAGCGAATCCTAGTCTAGCGGGAGCACCTGACCTTATGTCTAGGAGGCTGTCC
>CAZTLH010000397.1:0-2752 GCA_964614335.1 uncultured Gammaproteobacteria bacterium | reverse complement strand
TGCCCTCTCCGTGGCATTACCGGTGATTCAGGATTTTTTTATATAATATTGAAAGGTATTGTTTTCTTCATTGGCGGACAGTAATTCATGACCTGTGCGCTTACACCAGGAGGGGATGTCTACCTGCGTGCCTGGGTCGGTTGCGATGATCTGCAGTATCTCGCCGGTGGCTAATGATTTTATCGCTTTATTGGTTTCAACCATGGGCATAGGACAACACTTGCCGCTGGTATCGAGCGTTGATGTTAACTCGTATTGATCATTCATCTGTAATTACCTTTAGAAATATTGATAATGATCCGCCTTGATGACAATATCATTTAAAAACCAGGAAGCACCGACGATTTTCTCTGCTTCCGGTCTCAGGTTGCCTTCATTAACCCCAAATATATTTGCCGCGAGGCTGCAAGCATAATAGCGGACACTGCCGGTTTCTTTAATCACCTTTAGCAGGGTATTGATATCATTGGGTAGTCCTGCCTGTGTTACCCGTTCGCGAACCCATGCGTCCTGGTCAGCATGTGATGCGCCAACCTTGAGTTCTTTGGCGCCGTCCACAGTGAGTGCGCGAACGGCCCAGTTCACAAACAGAATATCGACTTCGGCACCTTCTGCAGCTTCCAGGTAGGCGAATGCCAAGGGTGTCAGGATCTTGTCGTACTCATCATCCCGGATAATAATTGCCAGTTTCTTCATTGGGTTCTCCTCTAAAACGAACGTTCGTTCTAGTTATTGCTGGTTAAAAAATCACTCCATTGCTACGGCTCTCCATGAGCAGGTCCAGATATCATCCATATAGTTTGAAAGCGGTTTGGGTGTCAGCCCGTCAAGTCGGGATGTGATCATTCTGATAGCCCCGCCAAATAAACAGGTGGAGGCTACCATGACATCCATGACCCGAATTTCACCGGTAACCATTCCTTCCCTAACCATCTCACGCATTAATTCGAAGGGTTTGGAAGAACAAATGGGTGGTTCATCCGGAAGAAATTCACGATGTTTGGAATAGAGCATGAATTCCATGACCTCTGGCTCCTGTTCTGTTAATTCGAATAACAGACCGATTACAGCATGGCAACGGCCGCTGGCAGAAGAGTATTTCTGTGTAATCTGGCCAAGTTCGTGGCTCATGCGGTCGAGGATGTTATTGTACAAGGCGCTTGCGACAGCTTCCTTGTCTTTGAAGTGGTGATAAATCGAACCGATGCTGACACCGGCAACACGTGCGATATCGTGTACTGATGTATTGAAGTAGCCTTTTTTTGTAAATAGTGACAATGTGGCAGACAAGATTTGGTCTTGTGTTTTACTGATTGTTTTTGTGAGTTTGGCCTGAGTCATGGGATATGATCCTAGAACGAACGCTCATTCTAGTCAAGGGGTAATTTTTTATCGCACTTTATTATGAGCATGCGTATCAATGCACCTACTGCCTGATTGTATTCATTAGGCAAAGAAGCAGGGCTTTCCTGATCACACTACACAGCAATCTGCCACCCTGGCATTATGGGATTGACGTCTAAAACAGACAGAGACAGGCTCTTATCAAACAATAATGTAACATACTGAATTAATTAACAATATATTTATTTGTTGCGCGACACCGCAGCGCCACCGGCGGTGTGGGGTCTCCTGGATGTGACGATGTGGTTATCGCAGACTATAACGATCAGATTCTTCAAAGAAATCGATTGCTTTGGTTCCGGCTTTAATATGAACTTCGTGCACAGTTCCTGACGGGATAAAGTATGTATCGCCAGTGGTATAGTGTCTGGTCTTCTGGTCGATGATCATCTCAACGGCTCCGGCCAGCACGGTTCCCCACTGACCACCAAGGGAGTGGGCCGGGATTTCGATATCCTGGAAAAAATCGAAAAAGATCAACATCCCGTGTGCTGATGGCAAGACGTGGGTTTTTACCTGGCTGTCAGAAAACGGAATATCTGCTGCCGGCAGGTGGGTGATGATGTTCGGATAGTCCATGGCATGATCCTTTTTTTTGCAGTTTGCGTGGGCACGAACGTAACGATTTATACGGGTGTGGTCAATGGTTTTATTGTGACGTCCTCAATAGCATTGACCAGTGTCTGAAAATAATAACGTTTCCCGTGTGACCGCCGACATTTCCCGGATACCCAATTGGGCCAGTGTGATACTGGTTTCGGTGGAAAATACATTGCGCATTTGCTCAAGACCGGTCTGGCCACCTGCGGCCATGGCAAACAACAGTGGACGACCCAGAAAAACGAAATTAGCCCCCATGCCGTAGGCCTTTATGATATCTTCGCCACTGCGGATACCGGAGTCATAGAATAATGGAAAATCCTCACCGACTGCGTCCCTGATGTGGCGTAACATATGGATGGCCGGAGGTGCACTATCCAGCTGTCTGCCGCCATGGCTGGAGACTTGTATGGCATCAACACCTACTGACTTCATCCTCAACGCATCTTCTACACTGAGCACCCCTTTCATGACCAGCTTGCCTTTCCATGCAGACCGGATTCTGTCGAGTAGCGTCCAGTCTGCGCCGGCACGACTACTGGCCCTGTCAAATTCACCAAATTCTCCACCAAAATTTGCCAATTCAGGTCGGCCATGAAACAAGGTTGAAAGTGACCACTGCGGGTGCAGGGCGAAATCGACAAATTGTGACAAGCCGATGTGGAAGGGCATTTTAAAACCGCGTCGCAATTCCCGTGGCCGCCGGCCCACTTCGGGCACATCAACCGTCAGTACCAGGGTCTTGTAG
>CAZTLH010000396.1:0-2754 GCA_964614335.1 uncultured Gammaproteobacteria bacterium | reverse complement strand
GTTGTATCCAACGATAGCAAAGGCGTGGCCGCCCTCTATAGTGCTCGAAGGTCTGATAATGGTCAGCTCGTTTTTCTTTGTCGATTTTGGGGTAAACCAGCCGGAATGAACATCGGCCGAAACGTAGATTGCGCCGACCTCGTTGAGGGCCGCATGGTAGTCGCTGATTTCCGGTCGCAGACGATAATAGGCGCCGACAGTACATAACCGGGAGGCCTTGGCTCGCTCGATGGTCAATTCACCAGGATCGTCCACCGAATAGGGCCATTCTTTTTCACTGCAGACTCCCATGTTTTTCCAGCCGCGAATCGCCCCCCGGCAGCTGGAACCTTCGTAATCCTCACCCGGCCATTTGTCGTGCTTCTTTGCCATTTCATAAAGCATCCGGGCACTGACCTCAACTTGCAGATTTCCTTTTTTGGCGTTCAATAAATTGATGACAGCCGTAAGGCCAAAACCTGTACAGGCTCCTTCCTCACCCTGATCGAGGATATCGGCTCCACTACGATTATCGATTTCCGGTTGCAATTGAATTAAGGCGGGCTCGTACATGCGATCCCGTATGTCAAGTGTATCCTTCCGCGCATTGAGAATACGTTTTTTCCCGGCAATCTTTACTTTTTGAAATGATTTTCGCGTCATACGTCCCTCCTGGTTAAGGTCCCCTGCAATAAAAAAACCGAGTTGCCTTTATTGAGGCAACCCGGCCATCTTGTCAAGATCCGTGGCTTTCCGTCCCTCCCTCACGGCAGGCATGGCTTTATCAATATCAAAAAATGTAATTTATTTCATAATAATGTATAATAATATGGCATGTCTGTCAATAAAATTGCTCATAAATGGACAAGGCTAGTTCTGGCCACAACCCGAGATGAAAGACACACCATTTCGTGATATCGTTACCAGCACGATCACAAACAGCCGAGAAAGCTGTCTCACTACCCGGATCAATATCTGGCCTGAAAGTCTGCAACCACCTCCGAAATTAGCGCCATGACCACTCAATATATTATCGAACCCGCCAGACGTGTCGATATCATCCACAAAACCGATGCTCTGGTACTGGGGTCCTGGTAGTCTGGCGGCGGCACTGGCGGCAGCGCGTAGTGGCGTCAAGGTGACCCTGCTTGAGCGATTTGGCTGTTTTGGTGGCAATATCACTACCGTTGGGGTCGAGGGTATGGCCTGGTATCGGCATGATAAAAAACGATTGAGGCCAACGGTATCGGGCGTGAATTTGAGGAGCGTGCATATGCCGAGAGGGCAGCCGTACCTGAATCACAATCCAATTCCTATGAAATCGATGCCGAAGGCTTCAAGGCGGCTGCAGATCGCCTGATCGAAGAAGCCGGCATCATCCCCATGCTGCATCGTCTGGTTGTCGCACCGATTCTTGATGGCGACCACATCACGGGGGTGATTACCGAATCCAAAGCCGGACGAGAAGCCATTCTGGGACAGCGAATCATCGATGCCACAGGTGATGCCGACATTGCCTTTCGTGCCGGCGCCCCCACCAACAAGACCCCAAAAGAACAAATGATGGCGGCCTCGGTGATGTTTCATCTGGCCGGTGTCGATCGAAAAGAATTCCTCGATGGCGTCCACGCTGACCCGCAGACCTACAAAGACTGGGGTGGCGGTGGTGAATGGAATATTGAAACCGATGGCAAGGAAGACGAACTATTTTTTCTCCTTTTCTGAAAAAACCCTTTCAACAGGCCATCGAAGCCGGTTTGATACCGGCTCATTTGAATACCATTGCCGGGACCTGGGGTGCAGCGCACAACCGGTGAGTTGACCTATATGAATTTGATACACCTCGATCACTGTGATGGCGCCGATCCCGGCGACCTCTGCCGCTCTGAAATCGAAGGCCGTCGTCAGGTAATGCTGGCGATCGCCGTCCTGCGTCGTTTTAGCCCGGGCTGTGAACAGGCCAGTCTACGTAATTTTGGTATGACCCTCGGCATTCGTGATACCCGAAAAATCGATGCCCAATACAATATGACCGAAACCGACGTCCGGGAACAGGGCCGTTTTGAAGACTCCATTGGTATTTACCCGGAATTCATCGATGGCTATGGAGTCCTGGTTTTGCCAACTACCGGCCGTTATTTCCAGATCCCGTATCGCAATTTGCTCCCGCACAAGATCAAAAATCTGTTGGTAGCCGGCCGGGCAACCGGCGGAGACCGCATCGCCCACGCCTCAACCCGCATTATGTCCTGCTGTACCGTCACCGGTCAGGGCACCGGTATCGCCGCCGCTTTATCGGTAAAACACAACCAGGCTCTGGATCAAGTCAACATCAACGAAATTCAGTCCGAACTACAATGTCAAGGGGTCAGGTTCAAATAAGATTTCTTCTAACTCAGCTGAACCCTGGCAATCCGGCGCTTGCCAACCTGGATCAGACAGGTCTGCCCAGCTAGCAGACATTGCCGGCTATTCCCGGCTTTTTCGCCATCAATCTTGACTGCACCTTGACGTACCATACGATGGGCATCCGATGTTGATGCCGTCAGACCCGCCTGTTTCAGTACATTCGCCAGTGGCATGCCTTCTTCCGTGCTCACCGCCAGCTTGACCTCGGGGATCTGGTCAGGCAAATTGCCTTTTTGATAACGATCAATGAAAGCGTGGTGGGCAGCCTGGGCCTGGGTCTTGTCATGAAAGCGCTCTACCAGTTCCCCGGCCAGCAGGAATTTGATATCACGTGGATTACAACCTTCTTTAACATTCTCTTTGAGC
>CAZTLH010000395.1:0-2778 GCA_964614335.1 uncultured Gammaproteobacteria bacterium | reverse complement strand
GCGGCCATTCGTCTGGCTGGGTCCGGTCTGCGTGTGTTGCTGGTCAGTACCGATCCGGCATCCAATGTCGGCCAGGTATTCGGTATCCGGATTGGCAACGAGATTACCGCTGTGGACGATGTTCCGGGGTTATCCGCACTGGAGATAGACCCTCAGACTGCGGCCCAGGCCTATCGTGATCGTATCGTCGGCCCGGTACGGGGTATATTGCCGGAAACGGTGGTCAAGGGGATCGAGGAGCAATTGTCCGGTGCCTGTACAACCGAAATTGCTGCTTTCGATGAATTTACTGCGTTGTTGATCAATCCGGAGCTGATTACTGATTATGATCATGTCCTGTTTGATACGGCCCCCACCGGTCACACGATTCGTTTGTTGCAACTACCCGGCGCCTGGAGCGGATTCCTGGAAGCAGGCAAGGGTGATGCCTCTTGTCTGGGGCCGCTGGCCGGACTGGAAAAGCAACGGACACAATACCAGGCGGCGGTTGAAACCCTGGCTGATGTCCAACGCACCCGTCTGGTCCTGGTGGCCAGAGCCCAACAGGCGACCTTGCGTGAAGTGGCCCGAACCCACGAGGAACTGGCCGCCATCGGCTTGTCCCGACAGTATTTGGTAATCAATGGTGTTTTCCCTGACAATGCGGTCGAGAAAGATGAGCTGGCGGCTGCCATTTGTGCCCGCGAGCGCCAGGCTATGGCCGAAATCCCTGCTCTACTCAAGGATTTACCCTGTGATGTGGTGGCCAGAAAGCCCTTTAATCTGGTAGGCTTATCGGCTCTGCGACAATTGTTTACCCCCTCATTTGCCTTGCAGACTGCAACGGTTAGATTGCTTTCCTCCGTTCCCTCTTCAGGCTTGATGCCGTTGGTCGATGAGATCGCCGCAGACGGTCATGGTCTGCTGTTATTGATGGGGAAGGGGGGTGTCGGCAAAACCACGCTGGCGGCGGCGATAGCCGTTGAATTGGCCAAACGGGGCTTGCCGGTTCATCTCACCACCTCCGATCCGGCTGCCCATTTGAATGAAACCCTGAATGGAGCCTTGTCGCAGTTGCAGGTTAGTCGAATTGATCCACAGCTGGAAACTGCACGATACCGTGAGCATGTCCTGAAAACCAAAGGTGCGAAACTCGATGATCAGGGCCGGCGTTTGCTGGAAGAAGATTTGCGCTCGCCCTGTACTGAGGAAATTGCGGTGTTTCAGGTCTTTTCCCGGATCATCCGTGAAGCCGGAAAGAAATTTGTGGTCATGGATACAGCACCGACCGGGCATACCCTGTTGTTACTGGATGCCACCGGTGCCTATGACCGGGAAATGAAGCGTCAGATGGGCGACAGTGGTCTGCATTTTGTGACGCCGATGATGCAGTTACAGGATCCGTCGCAAAGCAAGGTGTTATTGGTAACCTTGGCTGAGACTACGCCAGTACTGGAGGCGGCCAACCTGCAAACTGAGCTGCGTCGCGCCGGCATCGAACCCTGGGCATGGGTGATCAATAACAGTATTGCAGCAGCGCGGCCAGTTTCGGGGTTCTTGCGTCAGTGTGCCCGTCATGAAGTGGATGAGATCGATCGTGTCACCAGCCGTCACACCCGGCGTTATGCCCTGGTACCACTGCTCAAGGAAGAACCGGTTGGCATTCCTCGGTTGCAGCAATTGCTGGGTATACAAAAAAAGGGAGAGCACCATGTCTGTGTCATCTGAGGCCGCGCTTGCCGAAGCAGTCCAACCGATGAATCTGTTTGAACGTTATCTAACGGTTTGGGTATTTCTGTGTATTGTCGCCGGCATCATACTGGGTCAGTTATTTCAAGGTTTCTTTCATCGGATCGGTGGTATGGAGATCGCCCAGGTGAATCTTCCGGTCGGTGTATTGATCTGGGTGATGATTATCCCGATGCTGGTCAAGGTGGACTTTTCTGCCCTCAGCGAGGTACGACAGCATGTGCGCGGGATTGGTGTAACCCTGTTTGTGAACTGGCTGGTCAAGCCCTTTTCGATGGCTTTTCTGGGCTGGATCTTTATCCGGAATTTGTTTGCACCCATGCTGCCGGTGGAGCAGATCGACAGCTATATTGCCGGCCTGATCTTGCTGGCGGCAGCACCCTGTACTGCCATGGTTTTTGTCTGGAGTCGCTTGACCCTTGGTGATCCACTCTTCACATTGTCACAGGTGGCATTGAATGACAGCATCATGGTGGTCGCCTTTGCGCCGTTGGTGGCTTTCTTGCTGGGTCTGTCATCGATTTCCGTGCCCTGGGATACCTTGCTGATTTCGGTGGGTCTGTATATTGTCATCCCGGTCGTGTTGGCACAAGGATTACGCAAAGCGTTACTGGCCCGCGGACAGGAAGTCTATGATCAGGTGCTGGCCAGGATCGGGCCCTGGTCCACGTCAGCCTTGTTGGCGACACTGGTGTTATTATTTGCCTTTCAGGGCGAATCGATATTGCAGCAGCCCCTGGTGATTGTGCTGCTGGCGGTACCGATACTGATCCAGGTGCTGTTTAATTCCACCCTGGCCTATACCCTGAATCGTTATTTTGGAGAGCAACACTGTATCGCCGGCCCTTCTGCCCTGATCGGCGCTTCGAACTTCTTCGAGCTGGCGGTGGCAACGGCAATCAGTCTGTTTGGATTTCATTCCGGTGCCGCATTGGCAACCGTGGTCGGTGTGCTGATTGAAGTGCCTGTCATGTTATTTGCCGTTCAGATGGTCATTCGCTCGAAATTCTTGTCTGACACACAACCGGTGTGAGCCCGGAGCTTATTGTT
>CAZTLH010000394.1:0-2778 GCA_964614335.1 uncultured Gammaproteobacteria bacterium | reverse complement strand
TTTGCGCTCTTAGTGATGGCGAGGGGGAGGAGATTTGTGGTCGTCTACGTCTTTATTTCTGGTATTATTACGACTCATGCTGTGGGGGATATTGGGGGCGGCACGTTCGTCGGCTGGGCATTCGTCATTACGGGTCACAAGCGGCGGGACGACCACGGTTTCAACACAACCGAGAGTGGCGGCCATGTGTGGATAACGCAGTCTGGGCAGAAAGGTTTTGATTGCATCCAGACCACCAACGACACTGAAACTGAGCATGCCGCCGAAGCCACGCATTTGTTTGGCAGCGATGTCGTGGTTGGGGTGACTGGGCAGACCCGGATAATTGACTTGCTCAACCATGGGTTGTTGTTGCAGCCAGCGGGCAATGATCAGGGCGCTACGATTTTGTCGATCAATCCGAAGACCCAGGGTTTTCATTCCCCGTAACAGGCTATAGGCATCCATCGGTGATAGTGCTGCGCCATTGATTTCACGATAATGGTAGATCTTTTTGATCAGTTCGTGGCTGCCACAGGCGACTCCACCGAGGGCATCGGCATGACCACCCAGGTATTTGGTTGCACTGTGGATGACGATGTCGGCACCGAGTTGTAGCGGGTTCTGGTTGATCGGAGTGGCGAAGGTGTTGTCGACCACCACCACCGCGCCGACCTTTTTTGCCGCCTTGGCCAGCCGTTCGATGTCGATGATCTTGACCGTCGGATTGGTGGGTGATTCGAGATAAAGCAGCTTGCAGCCAAGACCGACTTCGTCCTCGATGGCGGCATAATCGGTCGTCTCACACAAGGCTACAGCAATACCCATCGGCGGCAAAAATTCGGTGAACAGTTTATTGGTACCGCCATAACTGTCCTTGATCGAGACCACACGGTTGCCACTGTGTAAAAAAGTGTTGAGGGTGTTGCTGATGGCGGCCATGCCGCTGGAAAAGCTGGTTGCCGCTGCCGCCCCTTCGAGATCTCTGACTTTTTCTTCAAAGGCCCGTACCGTTGGGTTGGTATTGCGGCTGTAAATATGGCCTTGCGCTTTTTCCAGTGCCACGGCATGCCAGGTGTCGATATCATCATAACCAAAGGACACGCTGTGCACGACCGGTTGCTGGGTTGCCCCCTCATACAGGGCATGTTCGGTTTCTCCGCTCCATACGCACAAAGTGGAGGGATTGGGTTTTTTGTTGTTGGGTGATTGATCGTGTGTCATGACAGCATCCAGTTAGGGTTCATGGGGGAGAGTGAGGCTTAAACGGGTTCGGCGACAACAGCGATGCAGTCACCGCTGTGGATCAGGCCTGGAAAATGACGTCCAGTGAGCAGGCCATCAAGCCCGGCATGGTATTCGGTTGCGGCAATCCCGGTGTGTGCAGGATCGTAAATTCTGGCAATGGTCTGGCCTTCACGGACCGGGTCACCCAGATCAACGCACAGTTCGAGCAGGCCACTTTGTTTACTTCGGGTGTAACAGTTTGCGTCGGGCATTTGCAGGGTGACCGATTCTGAGATTTGAGGTCTTTGGTTGAGAATACCGGCATGGATCAGGAAATTGCGAATCCCGCGTTCAGCAATGTTGACGGTGGCAGCACTGGCTGAACCACCACCACCGAGTTCAGTGGAAACAAATACCTTGCCTGCAGCCTCTGCAGCCGTATCATACATGCCAGTCGCATCCATCTCCAGCAGTAATAGCTGGTATGGCGCCGCAAAGGCCCGCATGGCCGCTTCACAGCGCGTCTGCTGTGCAGCATCGGCCAGAATATGGGCCGCGGCGAAAGGCAGAAATTCGAGGGTTTTGCCACCGGCATGAAGATCCAGGACATAATCGGCTTCCGACAACAGATAGCGCTGAAAGTAGTCGGCGATCTTTTCAGTCACCGTGCCATCCGGTCGGCCCGGGAAAACCCGGTTCATATTGCCCTGATCGATGGGCGAGCAACGACTGCCGGCCATGAAAGCCGGGTAGTTCATGGCCGGGATGATAATGATACGGCCCTGGATTTCGGTTGCCTGCAGACTGTTCGCTAGTTTGTGCAGGGCAATGGGCCCTTCGTATTCGTCGCCATGATTGGCACCCGTCAACAATGCCGTCGGACCACGGCCGTGGTTGACCACCGTCAGTGGAATCAGGATCGAACCCCAGGCAGACTCATTGCTGGAGTGTGGTAGTTGCAAATAACCGTGTGTGATCCCTGGTGCAGACAGGTCGATGCTTGCAGTCACCGGTGAAGCCGGCAGAGTGGGCGATTGTCTGTTTGCATGACTCATGATTTAACAAATAACTGACGCGGGATATCGGCCAGGCATTCTGCAGCACCTTCTGTAATCAGGATACTTTCGGTGATCTCAATACCCCAGTCGTCGAACCACAGACCCGGCATCAGATGAAAGGTCATGCCCGGTTGCAGCACCGTCTGGTCACCGGCGCGCATGCTCATGGTCCGTTCGCCCCAGTCCGGTGGATAACTGAGACCGATGGGATAGGCGCAGCGGCTGTCCTTGGTCAGACCGTGTCGTGCCAGTGTCCGGTTTAAGGCCGTCGAGACATCTTCACAGACATTGCCGGCCCTTGCCGCATCCAGAGACGCATCCAGGGCCTCGATCAGGGCCTGTTCGGCGTGCCGCCATTTTTGTGGCGGTGTCCCCAGATAAATGGTTCGACAACTTGGGCAGTGGTAGCGATGGTAGCAGCCGGCCAGTTCCAGAAATGTGCCACTGGGCGCCTCACCCCCACTGGCCGTGCCCACGGACGTCGCTCGTGCGGTCCTCTCGGTCGCGGTTGTCT
>CAZTLH010000393.1:0-2802 GCA_964614335.1 uncultured Gammaproteobacteria bacterium | reverse complement strand
CGCTTCACGCTGAGATGGACTATTCTCAAATTTCGATTAATTCAACAGACTCATTTATCAGAATGAACTTTTAGGTCGACAATAATGCATTGAAATTGTTGGTAAAAATGATGCATGAGCTTTTGTTCATGAAAATAACAAATATTAGTCGTTTGTAATATTACTGATGGAATACTATATTTACATCAACAGTTACTTGCAGTTTTAACATTATATTACAACTTGAGGATCAACCATGTTTACAGAAAGTGTGACAAAAATGGGTGCCAGCTACTTTGGTGCAATCGTTCTTTTAACCGCCATTCTTAGCGTTTCGGTCTAGGCCGGATTTATTACAACCTGACTGAGCATTTGCAAAGGATTAACACTGCAGGTTTGACAGCATCGGGACAGATTGCCTGTAGATAGTGTTCACCTTGATTAACTTGCCAATGTAGGGCAGGAGGAAATTATGAAACTCATTACCAAACTTTATCAAAAAACCACGGACATCATGGCCAGACGTCGTGCGGCCATCGCTCTGGAAGCCATGCCGGATTATTTGCTGGCCGATCTGGGCGTAAATCGCTACGAGATTCAGGAGCGGGTCTATGGCAACAAAAAATCACAGACCGGGCTGAATGTGCATTATATCGACATCGAAGATCGCCACGTCGTGGGAACACAGATGTTCGCTGGCTAAAAAATTCAAACTGTTGTCTGGATCTTCAACAGCTCGGGTGGCAGGAGCAAGAAAGGAGACGGCTTGCCGTCTCCTTTTTTATGGTGAACGCTTGTAGGTTACGGTATCGAATGGGCCGCAGCAGCCAGATTGTGTAATTTTTGCAGCGCCAGATCACGACCCAAAAAACCGAGACCACAATCGGGTGCGGCGAGTAGACGATCCGGATCGATATGTTCGAGTGCCTGCAGCAGGCGTTGCCTGATTTCGTCAACAGATTCCAGCCGGCTGTCGGCAATGGCAACCACGCCGAGAATGATTGTGGTGCTGTGAAAATGCTCCAATAATTTCAGGTCATTGTGACAATGTGCATCTTCCAGCGACACGGTCATGATGCTGGAATCCTCGATGGCATCGGCCAGACGCACATAGGCCTGCGGGTCGGCCTTGACATAGTCTGGTTGATCCAGACGATCCGGGTAGCCACAACACATATGTGATACCCGGGTAATGCCTTCAGGACAACCATGAAAGGCTCTTTCCAGATTCTCGATACCATAGGCGAGGGCTGCATCCGGTTTGCGGGCAAAGAGGGGTTCGTCAATCTGGATATAACGACAACCGGCAGCGGCCAGTGCCATCACTTCATGACTGAGTGCCTCGGCCAGTGCGGCCCCCAGTTTTTGCGGGTCGTTATAATAGCCATCGACCGTGGTATCGGTAATGGTCATAGGTCCGGGGATGGTGATCTTGACCGGATTGGTTGTATGGCGTTGGGCCCGTTGCCAATCTTGTACCAGAAAAGCTTGCAGTGCGGTGATCGGGCCGGTAATGGTCGGCAAGTCGGCTTCATAGCTACCATTACGCATGATACGGTGATTCAGACGACTGAAGTCAATACCACCGAGATGCCTACAATGATAATGAACATAGTTTTCTCTGGGGATTTCACCATCTGTCGGAATATCGATTCCCGCTTCCACCTGGGCCGTGATGACTTCTTTCACGGCCCGGTCCAGTAGTGCTTCCACATCGGGACCCAGACCGGCCAATGCCTCGGCCCAGTTTTTGATGGCAGATTCGGCTTCCGGTTTGTCCGGGGAAACAAACCAGTCGGGTAATTTCACATAGTCCGGTTTGGGAAAGGCACCGATACATGTGGTTGTAATGGACATAATCGTTTTCCAGGTTGAGGGAGAGGACTGGCTACTGGGTGTCGGCAAACACAACCGTGATTCTACGATTCTGTTTGCCTTTTTTCTTGATACTCTGGATTTTTACCGGACCGATTTCACCGGTCGCCGCTACATGGGTACCACCACAAGGTTGTAAATCGATACCGGTGAATTCCACCAGCCGCACCTTGCCAGTGCCCATCGGTGGTCGCACCGACATGGTACGCACGAGCTCAGGGCGTTCGGCCATTTCTTCGTCACTGATCCAGTGTAGATGCATCGGTACATTTTTTGCGATCAGGTCGTTGACTCGTGTCTCGATGGCCTGACGATCCGGTGGCTCGGGAAGATCAAAGTCGAGACGACCGCTGCCGTCACGGACCGAGCCGCCGGTAACAGGAGCGGAAATCGCCGCACACAGCATGTGCAATAAACTGTGCATACGCATCAGTCGATGACGACGATCCCAATCTATTTTCAGTTGTATTTTGCTGCCGATCACCGGGAGCGATGCATCATCGCCCAGAATATGGAGAATATCGCCGCTTTCGCTATCCTTGACGGTGTCAATAACATCAGCGCTATGGTCAGACCATTTGCCAGACCATTTAATTATGCCGGTGTCTCCGGGTTGTCCACCACCGGTGGGATAGAAAATCGTTTGATCCGTGGCAATTGCCTGCCCTTGGACCGAGGTCACAACCGCCTCACAGTCCCGTTGATAGCCGTTGTCGCGAAATAATTCCAGAGTCATGCAGATCTCCCGGGTTGTAGTGCCTGGTTGCGATGATGAATTTCAGACGCAAGGCTAGCGAGCAAAATGCCGCGGGTCAAGCACACTTTCATGGCTGCAGCCCAAGAATTGCTGTATTTGCATTTGCCCGTACGGGCCAACCCTACTAACGAAGACCGGAATCTGTCTCTTTAACACATCTGTCCCTTGCGTACAGACGATTGTGGGAAGTG
>CAZTLH010000392.1:0-2860 GCA_964614335.1 uncultured Gammaproteobacteria bacterium | reverse complement strand
GACTGGAAATGCTGAATGTGCCACCCTGCAGGTCGGCAGGACCAAGTTTTTTGTCCCGGGCCTTTTTGCTGATGGTGGCCATTTCAACGGCCAGTTCGATAATGCCTTTTTTGTCTACATCACGGATGACCGGGACCATCAGGCCCTGCGGGGTATCGACGGCGACACCAATATGGAAATATTTTTTCAGTACCAGTTGTTCCCCATTGGCGGTCAGGGAGCTGTTGACGGCCGGAAATGCCTGCAGGCTGTAGACCACCGCTTTCATGATGAAGGCCAGTGCAGTCAAACGCGCACCGCGTTCGGCGGCATCGGCTTTCATTCGTTGCCTGAAGGCTTCCATTTCGGTAATGTCGGCTTCATCATGATGGGTGACATGCGGGATATTAAGCCAGGCCCGGTGCAGATGTGGTCCGGATATTTTTTTGATCCGGGGCAGATCGCTGTATTCAATTTCACCAAATTTACTGAAATCCTGATCCGCCATCACCGGCAGTACAAAACCACCTTGCGTGGCGGTTGGCCCGGCTGTCATCCGGCCTTTGACAAAACCCTGAACGTCATCGTGGGTGATTCGGCTTTTTGGCCCACTGCCACGCACATCACGCAGATCCACACCCAGCTCGCGGGCAAAGCGACGTACCGAGGGGCTGGCATGCGGCACTGCAGTGCCCGAGTGTTCAACCGGTGGTGGCAGACTGTCGGGTGGGGCAGGGCGACGTGTTTCAATGCTCGCGGGTGGTGATTGTGTGGCAGCAGTTACAGGAGCAGCGGTCCGGGGTGTTGTGGCTTCAACCGCCGGAACGGACGACGGGCCCGTATCGGCTTTGCTGGCGGACGCACCTGGGTCGGCAGGTTCCAGGACAACAATTTTACTGTCCTGACTGACTTTATCGCCCACCTTGACCAGGACTTCGCGGATGATGCCGGCCTGTTCGGTTGGCACATCCATGGTGGCCTTGTCACTTTCGAGGGTGATCAGGGAATCTTCTGCAGCCACGGTGTCGCCGGCAGAGACCAATACATCGATAATTTCGACCGCATCAAAATCACCAATGTCAGGTACTGTGATTGTAGTCATTTCTGTCATGATTGATCTCCCTTAAACCGTTGTCGGATTGGGTTTGTCAGGATTGAGGTGATACCGGTTTATGGCCTCGGTCACGGTGCTTACAGGAATATCCTCCTGATCAGCCAGCGCTTTCAGGGCATGCAAGACGATGTGATAGCGATCAACCTCGAAGAAAGCGCGCAGTTCTTCGCGGGCATCACTGCGGCCAAAACCATCTGTGCCGAGTACCCGGTACGGCTGGTGCATAAACTCCCGGATCTGTTCCGGATAACTGCGGACATAATCGGTGGCGGCGATGACCGGTGCCTTGTGGTTTTGAAAACACTGTTCCACATGACTTACGCGTCCGGGTTTTTCCGGGTGCAGTGTATTCCAGCGTCGGCAATCCTGTGCTTCCCGGGCCAGTTCATTGAAACTGGTGGCGCTCCAGATCGCACTGTCGACACCGAAATCCTGATCCAGTAGCCCGGCTGCGGCGATGGCCTCACGCAAGATGGTACCGCCACCGATGAGTTCAACCTGTGGTCTTTTCTTGCGTCTCCCGGGTGCTTTACGGAATTGATAAAGACCTTTGATGATGTCGTCATTGACCCCTTCGGGCAGTTCAGGATGGGCGTAATTCTCATTCATGACTGTAACATAAAAGAATATTCTTTCATTTTTGATAAACATCCGGCTGAGACCGGAGTGTATGATTACGGCCAGTTCATAGGCAAAGCACGGGTCATAGGCGACACAATTGGGTATGGTGGCTGCCTGGACCATGCTATGACCGTCCTGATGCTGGAGACCTTCACCGGCCAGGGTGGTGCGACCGGCGGTGCCGCCAATCAAAAAGCCCCGGGCCTGAATATCGCCGGCCGCCCAGGCCAGATCGCCGATTCGTTGGAAACCAAACATGGAATAATAGATGTAGAATGGAACCATGGCGATGGCGCTGTTGGAATAGGCGGTGGCGGCCGCCATCCATGACGACATGGCGCCAGCCTCGGTAATCCCTTCCTGCAGGACCTGACCATTCTTGTCTTCACGGTAATAAAGCAACTGGTCGGCATCTTCCGGGCGATATAACTGACCTTTTTGGGCATAGATACCGAGTTGTCGAAACAGGCCTTCCATGCCGAAGGTGCGTGCTTCATCCGGCACGATGGGTACAATACGGTCGCCAATTTTCTTGTCCCGTACCAGGGCAGTGAGAATACGGACAAAGGCCATCGTGGTCGAAAATGTGCGTTCACCACTGTCACCCAGCAGGGCCTTGAAAGCGCTTAGTGGTGGTATCGTCAATGGCTCGCTGGTGGTATTGCGTGTCGGCAAAAAGCCACCGAGCTGCTCGCGCTGTTTACGCATATACTGTATTTCAGGACTGTCATCGGCAGGCCGGAAAAAGGGCGCCTTGTCGAGTTGTTCGTCCGTCAGCGGCACCTTGAAACGATCGCGAAAGGCCAGCAGGGCTTCATGACCGAGTTTTTTCTGCGAATGGGTGGTGTTTTGGCCTTCACCGGCGATCCCCATCCCATAGCCTTTGACCGTTTTGGCCAGAATGACGGTCGGCTGACCACTGTGGGCCACGGCTTCGGCATAGGCCGCATAGACCTTGTGTGGATCATGGCCACCCCGATTCAAACGCCAGATATCCGAGTCTGACATATTGGAAACCATGGCCTTGAGTTCCGGGTCTTTCCCGACAAACTACTCCCGGCTACAACCCCCACCCTTGCCCTTGACTGCCTGCTTTTCGCCGTCCACGGCCTGCATCTTATCACGCTCTGCCTCTGCCGGCGCCGC
>CAZTLH010000391.1:0-2874 GCA_964614335.1 uncultured Gammaproteobacteria bacterium | reverse complement strand
TGGCGGAATAATGTGCTGGGTATCCGAAATAAAGGTCCCCTCACGCTGATTCAGATAGGGTAACCAGCGCAGACCTTCGGCCCATTCCAGAGCCACCAGTACATCCACCTTGCCACGGGGAATAATGGGTGAATAGACCTGTTCACCAAAACGTACATGACTGAATACCGAGCCACCACGTTTGGCCATACCATGAACTTCACTCTGCTTGACCTCAAAACCCTGTTCCTGACAAAGCGCGGCCAGCACCTTGGAGACCATAATTACACCTTGACCACCAACCCCGACGATCAGCACATTCTTTGGTTGCTGCTGTATCTGGGACGCTGTTGCCGGCTCCGCTGCGGCTATCATCAGTGAACCCCCGGCAAATGAATGGCATCGCTGGGACAGATCTGGGCGCAGAGACTGCAACCCATACAGGTCGAGTCCTCGATTTTCACCTTGTGGTGACCATCAATCATTTCTTCTGTCCAGACCAGTGAAGGACAACCGAGATTCATACAGGATTGACAACCCGTGCAGGTGGCGGCGCTGATTTCATAAACGGTGCCACGAATGCGAATTGGATCTATCACACAGGGACGATCCGAGATAATGACAGACACACCCTTGTATTGTGTCGCTTCCTTGAGGGCCTTGTGCATAGTGGCCAAATTATAGGAATCTACCTGACGGACCCACTTGACCCCGATTGCCTGCACCAGATCCTTGAAATTCACGCGTTGGGTTTTCTCACCACGCAGTGTAATACCGGTACCGGCATAATCCTGGCCACCGGTCATGGCGACGGTATGATTATCCAGAATCATGACGGTGATGTCCGCATTATTATAAACAGCGTCAATCAGCGGTGGGATGCCGGCGTGCAAAAATGTCGAATCACCGATGGTGGCGACGATCGGCCGGGTCTGGGTACCGGCCTTTTGCATCCCGACCGCATTGGCAATACTGCAACCCATGGCGACACAGGTATCGACTGCATCCAGGGGCTCTATGGAGGCCAGGGTATAGCAACCGATGTCCCCCGCCACCCGGGCATTGACCGAACGCAACACCATATAACTGCTGGTATGCGGACAACCCGGGCACAGCACCGGTGGCCTGGCCAGCTGACTGGGTTCATAGACGCTCAGGGTTTGATCCGACTCGAGGATCCCGGCCTTGACCAGTCCCTGTTGTATGACCGCTGGCGAGAACTCGCCAACCCTTGGAAACAGCGATTTGCCCTCCACAGCAATACCCATTTTACGCAATTGATCTTCAATCACGGGTTCCAGTTCTTCCACCACCAGCACTCGATCGACACTGTCACAAAATTCACGCAACAGACCGCTGGGTAATGGCCAGGTCACAGCCAGTTTGAGTACCCTGGCCTCGGGCACGATTTCCTTGACATAGGAATAACTGATGCCGGCGGTAATTATCCCGTAACTTGTGTTTCCCGCATCCTGACGATTGAGCGGCGAGACATCAAAATAACGGGTCAGCTTCTGTTCGCGCTGCAGAAGCAGGGGGTGACGCTGACGGGCGTGGGCAGGCACCATGACATTCTTGGCAGTGGATTCGATAAATTCCTTATCCGGCGGTGTTTTTCGATCACCGAGCTGCACCCCGCTGCGGGTATGTGACAGACGGGTGGTACTGCGAACCATGACCGGTGTATCAAACTGCTCACTGATATCAAATGCAATCCGGGTAAAATCCAGCGCTTCCTGGGCATCGGCCGGTTCAAGTACCGGTACCATGGCGATCCGTGCCATCAAACGGGAATCCTGCTCGTTCTGGGAACTGTGGATTCCCGGATCATCGCAGACCGCCAATACCAGTGCGCCATTGACACCGATATAGGTCACCGACATCAGGGAGTCAAAGGCCACATTCAGACCCACATGTTTCATCGATACGAAGGCACGCACACCGGCAAATGATGCGCCGATAGCGACATCGAGCGCGACTTTCTCATTGGTGCCCCATTGGGCTTCGAGATCCGATGCCGGATAACGACCGATATTCTCGAGAATTTCGGTACTCGGCGTCCCCGGGTAGGCCGTAGCAACCTTGACCCCGGCTTCCCAGACACCACGGGCGATGGCTTCGTTGCCCAGTAACGGTCGAACATTCGCTTGGGATGCTACCGGTTTATTTCTTTTTGAGGGTTCGGCCGTCTTTTGCACGGTAGCCTGATTGGCATTTGTCATCTGTCACACCACAGTCACATTTGAAAGGCGGGCATTATGTGACGAATTCTACTGCAGCGCAACAAATGTGGCCGCATTTCTTCCTTCACAAAGGACGAAATACCGGGAACCCTCGCTGACCACGGATTATCCAACTGTTTATCACCCGATGGATTGGGCCAACTGGCCAGGAGGCTGTCATTCCTGGATTACAGAATTCTGGCCAGAGAAACCGATGGATACAGTATCTATTGGGAATATTGTGACAACTTATACCGCAGTTTGTGCAACCGCTGCAGATTTATCAACATGTCCGAGTGCATACTGATTCTTGCCTTTTTCCTTGGCTTCATACATCGCTACATCCGCTTCATGCATGACGGTACCAAAGTGTTCACCGTGATCCGGAAAAATGGCAACACCGACGCTGGACTGTATCGATACCAGCTGCGATTTCATAGGATAAGGTCGGGCAATCGCTTGCACCATATTGTCTGCCACCCGGCTGGCATCGGAAAACTGTTGGATACTACCCAACAAGGCCACAAACTCATCCCCGCCGATACGGGCCACCGTGTCGGATTCCCGCACACAGGATTGCAGGCGGGTACTAACTTGTCGCAATAATTCATCCCCGGCTGCATGACTATAACGATCATTGACAGCCTTGAACTCATCGAGATCAATGAACAAC
>CAZTLH010000390.1:0-2878 GCA_964614335.1 uncultured Gammaproteobacteria bacterium | reverse complement strand
GTGTATATGCACTTTCATTCCCTTAGCCTTAAGCTGACCCGGAGCCTTGGCAGCTGCCTTCTCAGTGGCATCCAGTGCGGCAGTGGCTGCATTCAAACCTGCCTGGTTGATCGCTGCCTGCTGCATGGCGTTCAGATCGTTAAACCATTTCGGGTTGACATAGCCGTGAAAGAACACACTGAACAAAGGTGAGACCGTGACATGGTCCTGAACTTCATAATATTTCCGCGAATAGGCCGCTGAGATATCGGTCAGACCGGCATCGATGACTCCGGTTTGCAAGGCATTGTAGACTTTGGAACCAGACATGGCTGACGGGGCAGCACCCATTGCTGTCAAACCACTGTCGACCAGTTTGTTGAGACCACGTATCTTGACCCCCTTAAAATCTTCCGGCTTGATCAGGGCCTTGCCCTTTGAAGTATAGGCTGACATATTGGTAATAAACATCCAGGTGACATTCTTGACTCCTTTTTTCAGCAACAGGCTGTCAAGATACTTTGCCGGTGCCGACCCGGGCCATTTGCGCAAGACCCTGATATCGGTAACGGAGTAAGGTTTTAAAGTCACATTCATTTCCGGAATGGTTTTACCCCACTGAAAATTGACCGAAAACGCAGCCTCGATGTCCCCTTTGGCCACTGCAGGGTAGTTCTGTTTAGCCCCAAAGGCCTGATTGGCACCAAATACCTGAACCTTGATCGTGTTACCCGAAAGCTTCTCGATATCGGCAGCCCAGGCATCAATAATTTTGGAAAGATGATGTTTGGGTGGCAACTGGTGGCTGACACGCATTTTTACAACATCTGCCATGGCCAGCGTCACACCTGTGAGCGAAATTGCGACCCCCAAAATCATCCCAATTAATACTCGAGTCCTCTTCATGCTATTTTCCCCTGTAGGTTGGTGTTAAGAATAATACCTAATAACTTCTGTCCTTGATACTTCCCGAACTACGTAACGAGAGTGCCTGCTGGTCCTGGAACCGCATTTCTTCCTCGATCAGCCGTTGATCTCTTATCATCATCGTTCCAAATCTTAATCGTGCCCTCTTGCAATCAAAGTCCGGGGGAATCGTCTGACCCGGAAGTATGGTTGGCCAGCAAGGTGGTGGCAAAATCCAGACAAGCCTGTTCCCGGGCTTTTTGTTCCGTCAGACCAACCAGCTGATGAAAGGCCTCGAAATCCATGATCGATTCAGCCATGGCCTCTGTGGTGGCATCTCGCTTGAGGGTCTGGTACAACAAAAAGGCGATATGGGCAATGGCATGCGACATCGCAACCGGGTGGGTATACACCGCATAACCCAGATCAGCCAGTACCGGCCCTGGTAGCAGCGGGCTTTTTCCACCTTCGATATTATTGGCCATACAGGGCGCATCGATTTCACTACAAATACGCCGCATCTCCTGCTGATTGTTTGGGGCTTCGACAAAGATCATATCCGCACCGGTTTCCCGATATAGCTGGCCCCGTTCGATCGCTTCATCAATACCATGCACGGCCACAGCATCGGTGCGCGCCATGATAATAAAATCAGGGTCGTATCGACTGTCCAGTGCCGATTTCAGCTTGGCCACCATATCTTCAGGGCTGATCACGGCTTTGCCTGACATATGACCACAGCGTTTGGGATAGACCTGATCTTCAATAAACATACCCGCAAGACCGGTCCGCTCATAGCATCTGACCGTGCGTGAGGTGTTCGTGACATTTCCGAACCCGGTATCGCCATCACCAAACACCGGAACCGATACTGCATCACAAATACGGGCATAATGACCGGCCAGCTCGGTCATGGTCAATACAGAGGTATCTGCCTTTCCCAGCAAGGATGCCGTAGCCGAATAACCGCCACAGGTTAGGACATCAAACCCTACCTGCTCTGCCACACGAGCGGTCAATGGATCATGGACACCGGGCATGCAGGTGATGACCGGGGCATGAATCAGGTTTTTAAAACGGGTCGTCGATTTCATGGATACTATTATCGCTCTTTTCTGATCAAATATTCCAGACGTTTCATTTGCACAGGCACCGCACCTTTTGCTGTTGGCGGATTCACAAGCAGGTACTGTTCTGTAACCCTGTCGATGAACTCGTCACGCATATGCAAAGGAACACAACCGGTATAGGGCAGCCAGGTGGTACGGATCCAGCCCTTGAATTGCGCTACAGAATCATGAATCATCAATACCGGCTTGAGTTCCAGGCTATCAATGATAAATCCTGCATCATGTAGCCAGGGTTGGTATTCCGCTGGTGAATAAAAGCCATACGGGAATGAGAATGATTTAAACCAGGATTGCCAGGCCGGTTCTACCATGGTTTTTGTGACGGCTTCGATAACCCGATCCGCATTACCTTTACCACCCATCTGGGCCACTACCCGGCCACCGGGCTTGAGTGCCTGGTACATCCCCCTCAAAACCGGTTTATGGTCGACAACCCAATGCAGGACGGCATTGGAAAAAATCAGATCATAACGGTCCGAAACTTGCAAAGCCCTGGCATCCTGCTGGCAAAATGTCAGGTTTTTATAGCGTGTTACCGGGAAAGTCTTTCGGGCCAGGGTCACCATATCACTGGAACAATCGATACCGAGTACAAAACCTGTGGTTAAACGGGAAGCAATGTCGGCTGTGACCTTGCCATCACCACAACCAATATCGAGCACGTACTCACCACCTGTCAGTGCAATACGGGACAACAGTGCCAAAGCCCATTGCTGCTGGGCAACGGAGTTCCTGGCATAATCCCCGGCATCCCAGTGATAGCTGCTATTTTCTGTCTGGTGCATCATATGCAGATAATGGTAACAGCCTAAATAGGATACCAGCAACAAAAGCAAACAGATAATCTCCTCACACCAGAGAAC
>CAZTLH010000389.1:0-2891 GCA_964614335.1 uncultured Gammaproteobacteria bacterium | reverse complement strand
GACCGCCATGGATGGCGGAAGTGCCGGTTTTGCAGGAGCAACAAACCGGTCGACTTCTGTTCTCGGACAGGCTCCTAGGGAATCCACGAAACTGATGTCGGCTGTCGAGAATGTCAGATGACTGTACAACCTGACCTGCAAAAATTTTATATCCCTGAAGAGCAGTCAGTTTATCTTCTCAGTCATGACGATGCGCGCAAACTGCGGGACTGGGTACGGCTCTGTGAACAGCAACTGTTACAGCTGGGCTACGGTCAGATAGAATTTATCGACAAGGGGGCATTTGGCTTTGTTTTTGGTGGTGTCACGCCGGGTGGAGCTCAATATGTTTTTAAATTTTCCCGTATTAATTTGCCACAGCATGTCCAGGATCGTCTGGAAGAGGAAGCCTTTATGCTGGGGCAGCTGGCACATCCGAAAGTCCCACGGTTGATCGAGTTTGTGCGGATAAAAAAACAATCCATTCTGGTCATGGAACGGGCCCGCGGTATTAATCTGGAGCAACTATCATTACAGCAAGGGCATTTGTCGGCCCGTCTGATACTGCATATTGCAGCCCAGATGGCGACCATTCTGAAGAGAATGAGAGCATTGTCAGACAATGAGTCCAGGTTGTTGATTCATGGCGATATCAAACCCTCGAATATTATGTTCGATCCGGTCACTGAGGATATTGCCCTGATCGATTGGGGCTCTTCCGTCTTTGCCCAGCTGGATACAAAACAGCAGTATGTCGGTGGTGCGCATCTATTGGCCGATGATCTGCAGGCTTCAAATGCCCGTTTAGGGGATGTCTACTTTATCGGTCCCGAGCAGCTTAATGGCGCGTTATCCAGCCCTCGTTTTGATGAGCAGGGGCTGGCTGCCACCCTGTATGCCCTGGCTTCCGGTCAGTCCTGTCGTTTCGGCTTTCGTGCCATTCCACCCACTGCATTGGGTTTGCCCATTGAGTTTGCCCGTGTTCTGGAGGGGATGCTGGATGAAGATCCGGTGTTGCGGTATAAGGCGGGGGATTACTTTATGTCCAACATGCCGGCTATGGCCCGGTTGCTGGTGCTTGATCTGCCCCTGCCGGAAGAGACCCAGTTGATACCGATATGGACCTATAACCAGGGTCTGGACATCGAAACGGTCAGCTATAGTTCACGTAAATCCTTTTTGAAAGAAGAGGGTGGAGAGGAGTCGTCTTTGGGGGAAATCGATGATGTGCAGTTTGATCATTACTACAAAAACTTTCTTCAGGGTATGGGGGATACCGAAAAAGCTTTTTTGGCCAGCGTCAGCCGCCTGGCCAAATATCCTGTACTCGGTGGTCTTGCCGTGCGTTGGGAGAAGGATGGCGTTTATATCGATTCCTGTCTGAATCTCTATGACCTTCGTTACAAGACTTCCTTTATCACATCAGTGAATAATATGGTAAATCTGGCAAGGGCAATTTATCGTCAGGGGGTGTTTAAAAGCTGTCTTTTCAATGCTCGCGATACATTGCATCTGGATCGGGAAATTGAAACAAACTGTTTTGAGCCGGGGGCAGGTATGTTGATCCCTTACGAAATCACCGATGCGCCTGATGTAGAAGATAAAAGTCGCATTCATTCCTATTTTGAAGATGGCAAGGACCCGGAAGAGTCGCTGGAACTGCCACGAGCAATCATACGTGCCTTGCTACGTTTGAATCGCATACATCATACCGGTTTGCTGATCTTTGAAAGTTTGCCAACCCATTTGAAAATACATAATAATTATCGTTTACTGGATCCATCACGTGAACAGGAATTCCGGCATTGTCTGGCGCAGGTCGTGGCAGCCGTACCAAAAATCAAAGGACTCGGTATTTCCGGTTATATCAAAATGCCTTACAAGGACACCCGCTTTTTTACCCATATTGATCGTTTGCCGGAAAGGTATTATCCGAAAAATCCACATAAGTGGTTTCAGGATCAGTGAACGACAGTTGTTCCTCCTTGGTGGAACTACAGCCTGCCAGTTTCATGTTGGCGAGTGTTTTGCTGAAAAGGTCTGCCTCTTTGTATGAACTCGAGCCTGCACAGTGTTGTTTGGGAGACAATTGATGTGGATGTGAACTTTTGTCACATGATTTGTTCAAAGTGGTTATGCAGGGAGCCAGGGGAATACACGGCAGGCATTTTATATGGGTTTTTCCGGTAATCGGCTGTTATTTCGATCTGCATTGACTGCTGTCATTGGATCCATGGTATTGGCAGGGTGTGCAAGTATGCCGCAAAGCTTCCGGTCTGTTCATCTGACAGAGCAGGGAACTCTGGGTCAGTGTGCCGTATTCTTCGCAAGTCTTGATCAGCAGACAGCCGCCGCAAAGGTTCGCGATGCCGGTTCCTTCCGTATACCTGGCTATCCCTATCTCCGGGTGAACCGCTTTTTGGCTTCATTTCGAAAGGAAGCACGGGATGGACCGAAGTTCGATGCCTGGTTGCAACAGATGCAACGGCTTGACCAACGGGCCCGATTTATAGAAATCGCCAATCAGTCCGTTACGGGTGCTGATACGGTGAAACGGAAAGCGAATCGAATGGCACTGCAACAGCGTATCGTCAGCTGTGGGGACGTTCTGAAAAAAACTGATTTTGAGCTGCCAGATTCGCGAGAAGCACTACGTCAGAATATTGTTGCACCCGATGACTATATTCCTTTACGTCGGCTGCTTGGTTTGTATCCGGTCAGCAGTTTCTTTGTCTCACGTGGCATCAATACCTGGCATAAGGAGGCTCGTAGTCAGTACAGTATCCAGATGCCGGAAAACTGGAAAGTGTTATCGTATCACAGCCAACCTCCAAAATCTGTGGTGACAAAACCTGCAAAGCCGGACTTCCGGACTTCTGTTGATGCGCTGGGCATACCCTTCTACTCTAAAT
>CAZTLH010000388.1:0-2892 GCA_964614335.1 uncultured Gammaproteobacteria bacterium | reverse complement strand
GTTAATAATGAATAATATATTTCTCACTTTCAGTCTCTAACAAGGCCAACAATCCCCCATATTTGCTGCGCGACAACGCAGTGCCACAGGCGGTGTGGGGGCTCCTAGCTGAAGTTTCACCGTTCTGTGTTATCAATGAGTGCAGCAGTCATGGTTTTAGGGTATTTTTTCAGCGGTTTGTCTGGTAAAACCTCCTCTTAGCCATGCCAGCCCCAGCAGCAGCTCCGACCACCAGGATCTTTAAACACGGAATTTACTGGCTAGTTTAGAGCACCAATTGGGCATTTATGACTCTATATGTTTAAGTCGATTTATAGCATTTCTATGAATGTTAATCGCAATATATTCAATAGCATGCAATTTTAATTTACACCAACATACGCTAATTTAACAGACTCATTTATGGCCATCGAGCGAAAAATAAAAGTCTGTAACTCCAGAGTTAGCGGGAGCTCAGGTCTAGCAGATTCCGTTGAACCTCAGATAACAAGAATTTGCAGGCTGCTTTCCAGCGCTTTTAACACAAGGGTCATGGGCGAGAATACTGTCTGCAAATCCAGGGCAAGCTGGAGCGCGTGATCCAGATTGGGAGAGCTTGCATTTTCACAATTTTATGTTTTCATAACAAACTTACTCCAAAAACACCTAAAATCCGGTCTTCACAAACCTGGCTTGCGCAACTGCAATACTGCAAGACCCAACCAATTTCCAACAGGATATCGATGCCAAATAATCAAAAAGCCTTATCCTATGGATTGGGAGCGGTGTTGCTGTGGTCAACCGTGGCCACAGCCTTCAAGCTGGCATTGCGTCATTTACAGCCAGTGCAATTGCTGTTTCTCGCTGCCGGCACAGCATGTTTGCTGTTGTTTGTACTCATTATCCTCAGTGGACGCTGGCAACAGCTTTGTGCCGTCACCGTAAAAGACCGCAATCGAATGCTGCTGATGGGTATTTTGAATCCAGGCTTGTACTACATTGTGCTGTTTAAGGCCTATGATCTGTTGCCAGCACAGGAAGCCCAGGTACTCAATTATACCTGGGCGATCACACTGGCTTTGTTATCGGTGCCAATGTTAAAACAACGGCTCTATAAGACCGATCTTGCTGCATTGATGCTCAGTTATGGGGGCGTACTGGTCATCGCCACCCATGGCAAACCCTGGTCACTGGAATTCAGTAATACCACAGGGGTTGCGCTGGCACTCGGCAGTACACTGCTGTGGTCTTTTTTCTGGCTTGCCAATGTCAGGAATCGTCTCGACCCGGTACTGAGTCTGTTCCTCAATTTCCTCGGTGGTCTACCATTCATCACCATCGTCATGCTGCTGTTTTCGGACTTTCCCCCACTCGGATCAAGCTGGTGGGCGGCAGTCTATGTTGGTTTTTTTGAAATGGGTTTCACCTTTATTCTTTGGCTCAACGCCCTCAAAGCAACCGATTCAGCAGCATGGATCGGCAATCTGATTTTCCTCTCACCCTTTGTATCCCTGATCCTGATACACTGGTTTTTGGGTGAGACGATTCTTTACTCTTCCATGGTCGGACTGGTGTTGATCATCACCGGCAACTTGTGGCAACAACATGGTCGAATGAAGTCCTAAAAAAGGGGTCAGAGCTTTTTTTTTAACCCTCGTCATTCCCGCGAAGGCGGGAACCCAGAAAAAAGGGCTCTGACCCCTTTTTTAGGCATAAAACGCTCTACCACCTGCAGGCCACCCATGGAGTGGTTGTGATCCTGCAGGCGATGGCGGCTGAGGGCGATACTTCGATAACCAAGCTCGGTGATCGCACTCAGGGTGCTGGTATTGAAATCTCTGAGTTCACCAAAGGGGATGGAAAATGTCTCACTGAGCCGAATACCGGGTACGCTTTCCAATCGTTCCTGACAGCGGGCGATTTCCTGGTACTGCTGTTCTTCATTTAGTGACGACAAGACATAGTGGGAATGGCTGTGGTTGCCATAGCTGATGCCAGGAAGTGGTCGTAGCCATTTTATGCCATCGATCACCGCCTGTGATTCAGCACCGGGTATACTGCGGTCCGCAAAGTATTGTCGTAACGCGTGATCAACCGCTGCGCTATTAACGGCCGGATGTTTACTGCGTCGATAGAAACTGTGTGCGGGATCACCAGCAGCCACAGCTGAAAACACCTCAAAATCTTCGACCAGTCCCAAATTCTGCAGCACCCTTACCCGGTCTCGCCAGAATACTTTGCCATCGAGCATGGCACTATTGACAAAGACAGTCGAAGGAATACCCAGTGTCTGGAGCACCGGCAAAGCCTGTTCAAATACTGATTTGTAGCCATCATCAAATGATACACAGGCCAGACCATGCTGTTCCCTGGCAGCTGCAAACTCATCAACACTGACAAACCGGAAGATTTTCTGTAATTGCATCAGCAGGTCATGCAGCTGTATCGGTGTTATGTTGTGCAGCCCCTTGCCCAGCTGTTCGGGTGGTTCGGGATAACAGGCATGAAACAACATTCCCAGACCAACACTTCTCGTTGCAGTGGATAAATCAGGCGTGTCAAATTTCAATCGAAACTCCTATGAATTTAGTTGTGTTCGGGACAGCTGTCGTAGTAATCCATCTCGAGTTCTGTGTAAAAGATAATAAACAAGTCATACATTCCCGGGAATAAATCAGGACTCCCCTTTAACCCAGGCGCTCCCGCCAGGAGGCTGTCCGAGAATAGGAGACGACCCGGTTTGTTGCTCCTGCAAAACCGGCACTTCCGCCATCCATGGCGGTCGACCGGTTTGTTGCTCCTGCAAAACCGGCACTTCCGCCATCCATGGCGGTCGTAACGAGGGAAAGTGGGTGAGATAGATTTTCTCATGATTTGAGGCGAGTAGTGGCACAGGGATGTGCCGTTGACGAA
>CAZTLH010000387.1:0-2901 GCA_964614335.1 uncultured Gammaproteobacteria bacterium | reverse complement strand
ATATGATGTGGGTAGTGTGTTGTATTAATGGCTGGTGGTTATAGTGTTGAGTGGATATATTGAGGTGAGAAGGATAGTGAGGTGTTAATTCTGTGACATTGTGGTGTGGCAAGGAGAATGCGGCATATGAGATTCGCCATAGTCGAGTGGGCTCGGAGATGTGGAGAGGAGACAGGACCTGCACCGATGACCAATCGCGCAATCGCCGTCTCGGTCTGGGTCTCGGGCGTGGCCAGACACTGAGCCAAACTGTCGAAGAACTGGGGCAGGCCATTGAAGGCATGGATAATGTCCAGCAGCTCTGTCAACTGGCACTACAACACGCCATCGAACTGCCGATTACCGAACAAGTCCGACAGGTGCTGTTTGAACAACACCCCCCCATGTCGGCGGTGACCGAGTTGTTGCACCGCCAACCTGGCAGTGAAACCTGAGGAATAAATCAGCATGTTGCGTGGCATAACACTCGATCAGGACAGCTTCAATCGTAGCGATCTGGACAATACCCGACTGGAGAATTCGCTGGATCAATGGACACACTATGCTGTGACCGGGCCTGAAGACATGACTGCCAGAATTGCTCATGCCGAAGTCATCATCACCAACAAGGCCGGTCTGGGTTATGCCGAAATTGAGGCGGCCCGGCATGTACGTCTGATCGTGACCGCGGCCACCGGCTACAATCATATCGACCTCGACGCGGCACGCGCCCACCACATCACAGTCTGCAATATTGTCGACTACTCAACCCCCGCCGTCGTCCAGCACTGCGTGGCACTAATGACCGCCATGGCTACCCGCTGGTACCGCTATTCCCGGGACGTCCGTGACGGCGCCTGGTCACGGAGTGTGCAGTTTTGTCTGCTAGAGCACCCCATCGTGGAGCTGGCCGGGAAAACACTCGGGATTGTCGGTTATGGCAAACTCGGCCAAGGTATGGCCACGGTGGCACGGGCACTGGGGATGCAGGTTAAACTGGCTGCCCGGCCCGGCACCACAAACTGTCCACCGGACCGTCTGCCACTGGCCGCGTTATTACCCCAGGCCGATGTCCTGAGTTTGCATTGCCCGTTGACCCCCGAGACCCGAAATCTGATTGATGCCAAAGCCCTGAGGCGGATGAAACGAAGCGCATTTCTGATCAATACAGCCCGCGGTGGGATTGTCGATGAGCCGGCACTGGCGACGGCCTTGCGTCAGGGTCAGATTGCGGCTGCAGCGATCGATGTTCTCAGCACCGAACCCCCCCCTGCCGACCATCCACTGCTGGCCCGGGATATACCGAACTTGATCATCACCCCCCATACTGCATGGGCCAGTCTGGAAACCCGTCAACGTCTGGTCGACGAAATCGCCCGGGTGATCGAAGCCTGGAAACAAGGACAACCCTTCAATGTCGTTTCATGACTGCCCGATCTGATACCCATCCGGCCGCGTTGTACATCCATATCCCCTGGTGTGTTAGAAAATGCCCGTATTGTGACTTCAACTCCCATGTTGCAGAAAACACCATACCCGAGCACACCTATGTAGCGGCACTGTTGTCGGAACTGGAACAGCGTCAGCAGGAATTTGCCATCGCTGAATTCAGCACGGTATTTTTTGGCGGTGGTACACCCAGCCTGTTCAGTGCCGGCAGCATCGCGGCCCTGCTGGAAGGGGCTGATGCCCGGGTCGGTCTGGCAGTGGATGCCGAAATCACACTCGAAGCCAACCCCGGAGCCAGTGACTATCAACGATTTAAAGGCTACCATGATGCCGGTGTGAATCGACTTTCGATCGGAATCCAGAGTTTCAATGATCGACTGCTTGACACCCTGGGCCGGATTCATACCGTAGCCGAGGCCAAACAGGCGGTGATCGAGGCCCAAACGGCCGGTTTCAAGCGGCTCAATATTGATTTGATGTACGGTCTGCCGGAACAAACTGCGGCCGAATGCCAGCATGACCTGCAACAGGCGATCGCTCTCTCGCCTGAGCATCTGTCACTTTATCAGCTGACCATCGAAGCCCATACAAAATTCCATGCCCATCCCCCACAGTTACCCATGGAAGACACCATGGCCACGATGGAAGAGCAATTATTGGGCACGGTGCAAGCGGCCGGTTTTGAACGCTATGAAGTTTCCGCTTATGCTCGTATTGGCGACTACTGTCGGCACAATCTTAACTATTGGCAATTTGGTGATTATCTGGGCATCGGTGCCGGCGCACACAGCAAGCTGACAACAGGCCAGATTCGTCACCGACTCTGGAACCGCAAGCGGCCATCCGATTATATCGATCAGGCCACCGATGGCGATGTGACCTCCGGCAGAAGCCGACTCGAACCGGCTGATCTGGTCGCAGAGTTTGCCATCAATGCCCTACGACTCACGGCAGGATTCACACTGGAGCAATTTACCGCCGCCACCGGATTACCGAAACAATCCTTGCGGGAACCGATCGATCAGGGACAGGCGCGCGGCTGGTTGAAAACCGATGGGCAACGGGTCCGGACGACTGCAGAAGGTTATCGATTACTAAATAATGTGATCGAGCTATTTTTATAGATCACAGGTCCTTCTGCGATCGAAACATACGATTGCCGTGAACTATCCTAACACAGGGGGCCATCGATCCTCGGCCGGGGCTCCCGCCAACCCATACGGTAAAACATTGATGCTTGGTGAGGGCTTGACGATAATGTATGCATGTCCCTACAGCGTTCTCGATATTTTTGTATGATCGGAGGATCGATATTTATTTGCAATGCCATTATGGGCTACAGTGTGGCTCATCATAAATACAGGCGGTGAAAAAGAACCAAGCCGGAACATATCTCGCAACTCACCTGTTTTCATGACCCTATCTCCTTTTTTTGGCTGAGCGATGCGCGAAACAAGTCCTGACCCTATTTTC
>CAZTLH010000386.1:0-2912 GCA_964614335.1 uncultured Gammaproteobacteria bacterium | reverse complement strand
TGGTCTCAGGCACAGGTCGAGCGCAGATCATCCGCGTGACCTGTGAATTATCTGAGCTTGTTCCTCTGGACTCGTTTGTGCCTATCTAGCCGCCTTGATGGGTAGCCGGGTAAGTCTGGCAGAGCGTCATCGCATGGGTGGTGACTGTCTGAATACCGGTTGTGTCCCGTCCAAGGCATTAATTTCGACTACCCGTTTTCTGGCAGCCTGTCGTGACAGTCAACGCCTGGGTGTGCGTCAGGCAGTAGCTGAATGGGACTTCGGCGAAATCATGCAGCGAATCAGAAATGTTATTCAGACCATTGCACCGCATGATTCAATCGAGCGCTATACCCGGCTTGGTGTAGATGTCATCGAGGGTGATGCCAGGGTGGTGTCTGCCAATTGTGTTGAGATCGACGGCCAGTCTTATCAAACCCGTCGTATCATCATAGCTAGCGGTGCAAAGCCTTTTGTACCACCGATTGAAGGTGTGGACCAGCTGCCTTATCTGACCTCGGATTCGATCTGGGATCTGGAAGTGTTGCCGCCGCGCTTACTGGTGTTGGGTGGCGGGCCGATTGGCTGCGAGTTGGCGCAATGTTTTGCCCGCCTCGGGAGTCAGGTTACCCTGGTGGAAATGGTTGACAGGGTCCTGTTTCGGGAAGATGCCGATGTCACCAAACTGCTGGAAGAATCACTGCGTAAAGATGGTATTGAACTGCTGACCGGTCACCAGGCAAGCCGTTTTTACCAACAACAGGGTCAATGGCAACTCGACTGCAAGCATGTTGATGGCATCCGGACCGTGGCCTTTGATCAGGCCTTGATTGCGGTCGGCCGGGCACCCAATACCGGCGACCTGGATGCCGGAGCACTGGGTATTGAATTAGCCCGTAACGGGGCAATCATGGTCGACGACAGGATGCAGACTACATTGTCGGGTGTCTATGCCTGTGGTGATGTCGCCGGTCCCTATCAATTTACCCACGCAGCCGGCTACCAGGCCTGGTACGCGACCAGCAATGCCTTGTTCGCACCATTCTATCGTCCCAAAATCAACTACCGTGTGTTGCCAGCGACGACCTATACCGAGCCGGAAGTGGCCCGGGTAGGGCTCAATGAGCAAGAAGCTGAAGCTGCGGGTATTGCCTGTGAGGTATCCGGTTTTCCTCTGGCTGAACTGGATCGGGCTGTGGCCGAGAATTTGACAGAGGGTTTTATCAAGATTCTCACAACACCTGGCAAGGATCGAATTCTCGGTTGTACCATCGTCGGTGCCAACGCTGGTGAGTTGATCGCAGAACAGGTACTGGCAATGCAGCATGGTTTGGGTCTGGGCAAGATTCTGGGTACGATCCACGCCTATCCGGGATGGGCCGAAGCCAACAAACTTGCTGCCGGAACCTGGCGTCGTGAACATACGCCAGACTGGTTATTACCCATGCTACGCCGGTATCACCGTTGGCGTCGTTGACCGCCGCGACCTCGCTACGACTCCTGTTCTCGGACAGCCTCCTGTTACCTGTTGTCTGCCGGATCCCCGCCACTGTTGTTGCTGCCACTGGATTTGCCGCTAAAACTACCCAGGAATCCCTTGTCTTGTGGAGGATTCCATTGTTTGGCATACATCAATGGCTCTGCAGCACGTGTTGATTCGACCTTATCACCACGTTTTATGGCGGAAGATTTGACCCCGACCGGTTTGGCAAAGGAATATTTGGCCTTGGTGGCAGTGACCTTTAGTTGTCCGATTGCCTCTTCTTCGCCACCCAGGGAAATACCAGTATCCGGGTCAATCAGTTCCTCGCCTTTGCGTTTAAGGGTCAATACATCCCCAACCTTGACAACACCGCTGCCCATATTGATATAGATACGACTGCCCTTGACCTTGATTACCGAGCCACTCGAACTCGAACTGCCGGCATGTTTGACCAAATCAAATACGCCCTTGTTGACAGCAGCGATGACAGCATGTCCGATCGGTGTCTTGGCATATTTGGAAAGAAAACCACCGAGGCCTGCACCACCGGAGAATCCCAGACCGCCGAAGCTGAGGCCGGATGAGGAAAGATCAACCTGCACCTGATCGGTATAGATCACCTCGCTGGTGGTGGCATTGATCATGCGGAAATTCATGCCGATGATGGCCTTGCTGGACTTCATCGACAAACTGCCGAGCAGGGCGCCTGCCGTGCCGCCGATAAAACCACCAATCCCGCCACCTTTGGATTCGACGCCATCTTCATAATTGGTGACAACAGCCTGAAATAAATATTGGGCCCCGAGGACCTTGCCGATTTTTGCGGCTGAAGGTTTGGCAATTCGACCCGAGGCACCGAGGTCCTGCTCATGCAGGGCCTGGTCGAGTTTTTTTCGTTCCACCAGCCTGAAGCGTCCGGTACGGAGCATAACATCGGTAATGATGGCTCCGATTCCCTGGACCGGCACACCACCGCCATTTAAATTGTAGTTAATGGTACTGCCAAAACCGGAAACCGACATCCCCGAGGCACCGGAAGTGTTTTCTACCGGAAGCACTCCGATACGGGATTTGTTGCCACTATACTTACCCCATTTGACGTTGATCAGGTACTTCATGTCAACATTGCCCAACTCTTGCGGCAATGCCATCGCTTTCCCGGATTTTGAAACTGAAAAGGCAACAAAGTCAGCTTGTGCCGTGGGCAGCGCCACAACCGCGAGTATCGAAACCAGGACCAGATTGCGTTTGATCGCCAACATAATTCTCTCCCTATTGCAGATGTTTAATTTTGTCTGAATTCAGACATTCATGGCCTATCAGTCGAGGTACAAGTGCTTATGGTTCAAATTTGAGTCTGTAAGTGCATTGTGCCACAAGAAACAGATTTGTAAAGTAAGCGCTGCAAATCACCCAGACTTTCGTCCATGATTAAATTCTGCCAACATTC
>CAZTLH010000385.1:0-2997 GCA_964614335.1 uncultured Gammaproteobacteria bacterium | reverse complement strand
GTGATTATCATGAAGTATTACCTGTATTTCTTGTAATAAGTCATTATTAATCAAATCACTGGAGGAGATCAGATGAACTGTTAATGCTGTCTGGCTTGTACTTAAGGCCCACACATGTAGATCGTGAATTCCGGTCACGCCATGCAATTGTGATAGATAATCTGTGATAGCCGATACATCAATACCCTGTGGTACGGCATCGATCGAGAGATTGATCGATTCCTTGAGTAAATGCCACGTACCAATCAAGATGACCAATACGATCACAAGGCTGATGACTGGATCCAGCCAAAGCCAATTTGTCATCATGATTGCGAACCCCGCTACGACTACACCCAGTGAAATCCCGGCATCTGCGGCCATATGCAGGAAGGCAGCCCGAATATTCAGATCCTGCTTTTGACCGGATATAAACAGCAGGGCAGTGGCGGTGTTAATGATGACTCCAATTCCGGCTACGACAATGACCAAAGTAGTATTGACCGATTGGGGACTGGAAAGCCGTCCAAGTGCTTCCCAGGTAATGCCACCGAGTGCGACCAGTAGCAATATTGCGCTCAGCAAAGAGGTTAATATGGGAACACGGCGAAAACCATAGGTTCTGGTCCGGGTCGGTTGTTTGGTTGCCAGATAGCTGGCTCCCCAGGCCAGTAAAAGACTCAATACATCACTGATATTATGGCCAGCATCAGCCAGTAGTGCCAATGAGTCAGCAACGATACCGTAACCCCCCTCAATGATGATAAACAGGACATTGAGCGCAATGCCAATCGCAAAGGCACGATTGTGGGTATTCATTTGATGGTGATGTTGCATCAGGCACCTATCGTGGGATGACGTCCGAGCAGGATGATCAGTGCTCCTGCGAGACATAGCCCGGCACCAATCAAGTCCCATCGATCGGGTTGCTGGTCTTCAATGACCCATAGCCAGAGGAGTGATGCCGTAATATAAATGCCACCATAGGCGGCGTAAGTGCGGCCAGCGAATTCGAGGTCGATTTTTGTTAATAAAACCGCAAACAGGACCAGTGACACCAGTCCCGGCAATAACAACCAGGTTGACCCGCGCAGTCGAAGCACGGCCCAAAATGCAAAACAGCCTGCAATTTCGAAAACTGCCGCGAAAGAATAAAACAGCAGGGTTTGGCTCATTTCTGGTTCAGTCCGAAACTCACTGCAGTGGATATCCTGCCGTTAGCCAGGCTTTTATGCCGCCAATATAGTGAATGACCTTTGTATAACCGAGTGTCTTTAAACGTTCTGCAGATAAACCGGCACGCTTGCACTTACTGCTAGCACAGTAGACCACAATCAATACATTTTTCTCGGGCAATTTTACTGGCGCCTGCTGAATAAT
Organism: uncultured Gammaproteobacteria bacterium; assembly: GCA_964614335.1. Taxonomy (GTDB): domain Bacteria; phylum Pseudomonadota; class Gammaproteobacteria; order Arenicellales; family DRJH01; genus DRJH01. The sequence goes on along the minus strand of CAZTLH010000385.1, from coordinate 1,638 downwards.
GTCATCCGAACGAATATGAATGGCACCAGGCAGATGGTTCTTTTCATAATCCGACAGCGGTAATGTATCCACGAGGATGAAATCTCGTCTTTCGAGTTGCCAGGCATACAGGGTCTCGGCATCAATCGTCGTGATCATGGCGCAATCCAGTACTGGTTGTTTGTTGGGCATTTTGGTCCGCATTTATCAGGAGTATCTGTACAACAGGCTGCTCCGACCAGGTGGTTGGCCAACTCTTGTAAATCAGAGAATGCCGCTGTGTAGATGATAAACTGCCCTTTTCGATGTGAAGTGACTAAATCAGCATGGACAAGCTTTTGTAAATGAAATGTCATGGCGTTGGGTGCCGTGTTGACCTGTTGCCCAAGATGACCAGCGCACAGACCGGCTGGGCCAGTGCGAACGAGAAGGCGGACGATAGCCAGTCGGACTGGGTGGCCAAGGACAGCTAGTTTTTTGGCAATAAGCGTATCTGAAATCATGCCAATATAATACACTATTACATGTAATAATGTAATTATTTGTAGAATACAAATCTTGGCGATACACACAAGGATTTTCGTCGTAATTCGTTTAGAGGGGTTGTATATTTAAATAGTTGTTGTATTATTGAAGTATGAAAAACCAAGACGCCATGATCGTATTTGAATCACTATCCTCCGGTGTCCGGCTGGATACCTTTCGCCTGTTGGTGAAAATGGGCAAGACCGGCATGGTGGCGGGGGAGATTGCAACGACGCTGGCTGTCTCACCGGCCAATTTGTCATTTCATTTGAAGGCATTAACCCAGGCAGGTCTGCTGACGGTAGAGCAACAGGGTCGTTTTCAGCGTTATCGCGCCAATATCCCGCTAATGATGGAGTTGATTGCCTATTTGACGGATGAATGTTGTGCTGGAGACCCCGGTCAATGTTTCGATGTCGATACGAAATCAAAGCGCTGAACAGACGTACGGGTGTGGATTCTGAATTATGCAGGAGAGTATTTTATGAATATCCTGTTTTTGTGTACCGGCAATTCCTGTCGTTCCATACTGGCAGAGGCGGTCTTTAATCATCTGGCTCCGGCCGGCTGGAAAGCCATGAGCGCTGGCAGCCATCCCGCCAAGCTGGATCGGATCAGCACCTTATAACATCCTTATTATTACATCACTACTTTTGGAGAAACGATATGAAAAACATACAAGTCTACGATCCACCCCTGTGTTGCAGTACCGGCATCTGTGGTGTCGATATCGATCAGGCACTGGTCAGTTTTGCTGCAGATGTGGACTGGGCCAAACAGCACGGCGCACAGATCGAGCGTTTCAATCTGGCACAGCAACCGATGGAGTTTGCCGAAAATACGACTGTCAAGGGCTATTTGCAACGTTCCGGCGAAGACGCTTTGCCATTGATTCTGGTTGATGGTGAAGTGGTGCTGGCCGGGCGTTATCCCCATCGGGATGAACTGGCGCGCTGGGTCGGTATTGAATCATCGGTTACGGTGTCGAAACCGGCTGGTAGCTGTTGTTCAGGCAGCAGTTGCTGCTGACAGGGAGCGAAACGATGATTTTGCAATTTCTGCAACAGCCACCACGCTTTTTGTTTTTTACCGGCAAGGGCGGTGTAGGCAAGACCTCCATTGCCTGCGCTACAG
>CAZTLH010000384.1:0-3007 GCA_964614335.1 uncultured Gammaproteobacteria bacterium | reverse complement strand
ATGCAGGTCTATGCTGTGCATCTACCAGCCGAACAAACGCTGGCCGAGCAGTGGCGCGAAAGCATGCAGCAACAGGGCACCAAAGTCGAAATTATTGCCGCAGATGTTTCCTCCGACGCTTCCTGCGTGGCCATGGCTGCCGATCTTTTCGGTCAGGAGATTGCCCCGGATGTATTGGTTAACTGCGCCGGTATTACCCGTGACAAGACTTTGAAGAACCTTCCTCCCGAGCTGTGGGAAGCTGTAATCAACACCAATCTCAGCAGTGTCTACCATGTCACCCGACAATTCAGCACCGCCATGGCCAGTCGTGGCTGGGGCCGGATTATCTGCATTTCTTCGGTGAATGGTCAACGTGGTATGTTTGGCCAAACCAATTATTCCGCGGCCAAAGCCGGCATCCATGGCTTTACCATGGCCCTGGCCCAGGAACTGGCCGCCAAGGGCGTAACGGTCAACTCCATCTCACCCGGCTATATCGACACCTCGATGACCCAGGCCATACCGGAAGCCATCCGTGACCAGATCACCGCCTCGATTCCGGTTGGTCGTATGGGCAAACCACAAGACATCGCCAGTACCATCAGTTTTTTATGCAGTGACGGGGCGGGTTATATTACCGGTGCCAATATCCCGGTCAACGGCGGCTATTTCATGTCCTTTTGAATCATCGCCCGATACCGGATAACCGGTATCGGGCAATTTCCGCCACAATCACCCGCAGCCCAGACAAACAGTTTTGTGTGGGTTTCATGGCTCTTTTTGAGAGCCGCAAATACCACAGTCAGTGGGAACTCCTGTGAAATCAATTGCCGACTACCGGTTGGTACAAAATATCGGTATCATGGCAGTTGAGATAACAACCATCCGGGGGATACCAGCCATGACCAAATCGACAATCGCACAGAAATCACCCTGTGTTATGGACCTTGCCGCCGGCAGTTACTGGTGGTGTCGTTGTGGTCGGTCAAAAAACCAGCCATTTTGTGATGGCAGTCACAGTGGTACCGATATTTTACCCCTGCAGTTTGAAACCACGGAAGCCGGAACCGTAGCCTTGTGTGGTTGCAAGCAAACAGCCAACCCGCCGTTCTGTGACGGCACACACAACGAACTGGAATAACGGACCGTCATGAAAAAAATATTTACCGGGTTACTTGCCTTTGTGCTGCTGCTGGTTGCCGCAGTTGCCGCGGGCAGTTACTGGTTCGGATTCCAGGCGGAAAAGATCTACAGTACCGGTCTGCAACAGTTCGCCAACCGCCACAAACTGACGATCGCTTCCCACGACTATCAGCGCGGCTGGCTCAGTGCCACCAGCAAAGCGGTTCTCACCGACCCCAAAACCCACTCTACCCTCAAGATCAATAGTTTGCTGCAACATGGGCCATTGCCAGTACGTTCCACACTCGATGGCTTGCGTACCAACCCTATGGCCGTTCGACCTGTCCAGGCGATTGTCCATAGTCATATCCAACTCCAGATACCATCAACAATGGCAAAGGCGTTGACCGCCAATGCCGTAACCCGGGTGAGCATCAATGCCGATGCTGATACCACATTTCAGCTCGAAGCAGGTACGATGCAATCGACCAAGGGCGGCAAGCTGCAGTGGACCCAGACTTCCGGAAACGTCCACTATCGCCAGCAGCTGCAACAAATCAATGGTCAGTTCAACAGCCCGCAGCTGATCATGTCCAGCGCCAAACAGAGCGCCAGTCTGGAAAATATAGATGGCCAATTCAAACTCAATCTGAAAGACATCAATACCCCGGAGACATTTCGTCTGACTGCGAAGATGTTCAGGATCAAGACCCCGGGAGTCGCGGAAACCATCTTCAAACAATTCTTCATCGAGCTGCCACAGCCCACCAGATCGGGGAACAAGACGCGCTCTTTGCAAACCGGATTCCAATCCGCAAACTGGCATCAACAGACATTTGGCCTTGCCCGATTCTCACTTTCGTCCAAAGCCCTAGAGCCGCTCTGGTCCAGTACCACGACACCGCCGTCATTGCCTGATCTGCTGTCGTCATTTAAAACCAGGCCACCACATATCAATGCCCGGCTACAGATGGCGACTGACCATGGTGCGGTCGAAGGCAGTCTGGAGTTACAACTGGATCCACAAAAGCTGGCTGCAGTCAGTCCACTGGCTTTATTTGCAGCACTTCAGGCCGATGCCTCTTTAACCCTGCCACGAGCACTCCTCGAAACGGTGATGGTCGAAAAACTACGTGCAGAAATTCTGGTATTGCAACAACAAGGCAAGATCAGTGCGCTGACACCACAGCAACAACAGCAAATCCTCGACCAGGCATTGCCGGGACGGATGAATGCTTTGATCAGCAGCAAATCATTCGTGCAGCTGGCCGACGGCCGTTTCAGCAGTCATTTACAAATTCGGGATACAAAGCTGCTCCTGAATGACACACCGCTGAATCTGTTCGATTTCCTAGGCAAATTCTCCGCTGGCAACGCCCTGCATGGCCTGCCTTGAAAACTTCATTGTAAACCGCTTCAATAACGATCATGACTGCAATCACCCTGGCATTAAGTACCGGTGAGCCGGCCGGTATCGGTCCGGATATCGCTTTGGCGATGGCCACCCAACCCCTTGACTGCAAGTTGGCGGTACTCGGCAGCATCGAATTACTGACGGCTCGCGCCACCCAAATCGGCTTGTCAATTCAACTCAAACCCTTTACCGGCCAACGACATCAATGTGGTAGTCTAGGCGTGGTTGATCAACCCCTGGCTGCCCCTGTAATCGCCGGCCAACTCAATCCTGACAATGCCCGATATGTCCTTGGACTACTCCATGAAGGCATTCACGGCACCTCGACAGGACATTATCCAGCCCTTGTGACCGGCCCGGTTCATAACGGCGTGCACAATGATGCCGGCATACCCTGAACAGCCCCACCCGACAGACCGTCCCACGCCTGTCACTCCCCTCCGCCGGCGCTGCTGGTGCCGGGCGTGCCTGCTGTCGGGTGTCTGTCCT
>CAZTLH010000383.1:0-3018 GCA_964614335.1 uncultured Gammaproteobacteria bacterium | reverse complement strand
GACTGGGTGGAACGGATTGGCTGGCCACGTTTCTTCGAACTGACCGGTTTGCCCTTTACCAAATACCACATCGATAACTGGCGTGGTGCGCGTGAGAGCCTGAACGCTTCAACCCATATCCGTTTCTGATGAAATTTTCAATTATGGTCAATGAAGCGCCGTATAGTCATCAGGCGGCAGATACGGCCTATCAGTTCGCCAGGGCGGTATTGGCCCAGGGTCATGAGCTGTTTCGGGTCTTCTTTTATCACGATGGTGTCAACAACGCCACGCGTCTGGCGACACCACCCCAGGATGACCGTAATATTGTCAATCGCTGGTCCGAGCTGGCGGCAGCGTCGAATGTTGATCTGGTGGTCTGTGTTGCCGCAGCGCAACGCCGCGGTATCGCCGATGCCGATGAAGCTCGTCGTAACGGCAAGGATGCCGACAACCTGGCACCCGGTTTTCGCATCTCCGGACTCGGACAATTGGTCGAGGCCGCCATCGAGGCGGACCGGCTGGTGGAATTCGGAGACTAAAAATGCCTACGATCAAAAAAATGATGTACATCAACCGCACCGCACCGCATGGCACCGTCTATGCTCTCGAAGGTCTCGAGGTGGTGTTGATCGGGGCAGCGTTTGATCAGGAAGTGAGTATGGCCTTTATGGATGACGGGGTTTTCCAGTTGCTCAAGGGCCAGGATGCCGGTGATACCGGAATCAAAAATTTCTCGCCGGCCTATCGGGCCCTGGGCGATTACGATGTCCAGAATCTTTACGTGGACGAAGCTTCCTTACAGCAACGCGGGTTGACCGTGGATGATTTGCAGGCCCTGACCTATGAGGATGAAGATGACGATTATGCCGAAAAATCGTCTATTCGACTGGTGACAAGTCAGGAATTGAGAACGTTGATGGAACAACAGGATGTGTTGTTTAATTTCTAGTTTATAGCCAGGCAATGCCTCGGGGAGATTCAATGTTACACACCGTAAACAAATCACCATTTGAAAAAAACAGTCTGCAACGCTGTTTTGAGTATGCGGCCGATGGCAGTCCGGTATTGTTGATCGAAAATGGGGTCTATGGGGTATTGGCTACCGGCAGCAGTGCCAAAATGGTTGAAGCAGCGATCAGTCACCAGCAACTGCGGATCTATGCTCTGGAAGCCGATCTGAAATTGCGTGGCATCCCGAAGGAGAAAATCATTGCCGGTGTACAGCTCGTGGACTATGCTGGTTTTGTCAATCTGGCTGCAGAAAATGATAAGGTTCAGTCCTGGTTGTAGGACATCCATTTTTAACCACCGAAACGAAGAGACTAGTTCAGGAGAACACAATGGCAATAGAGTTTGACGGCACATCATACGAAACCGATGAAGAAGGCTATCTGGTCGATTTATCATCCTGGAAACCGGAGTTGGGTGATGCCATGGCGGAAGCTGATGGTGCCACACTGGGCGAAAATCACTGGGAGGTCATCAATTTTCTGCGCGAATATTATGATGAATACCAGATCGCACCGGCAGTGCGGGTATTGACGAAAGCCATCGGCAAACGTCTGGGCAAGGACAAAGGCAATAGCAAGTACCTGTATGAGCTGTTTCCGTATGGCCCGGCAAAACAGGCCTGCAAGTATGCCGGGTTGCCAAAACCGACCGGCTGCGTATAAGGACCCCATGTAAATGAAGCCTGCACGTATTGAACGTATTGCGGTGAAACGATCGTCATGTTTGTGACCGGTCTGTACGCCCTGTTGTTCTATATCGCTGCCCTGGTGCTGGTCATCGGTGTGGCGGTACGTGTCATCCGATACAGCAGAGTTCCTTCACCACTGGTGATTCCGACCACACCGGCACCGACGACACAAACCGGTGTGGCATTGCGGATGTTGCGCGAAGTCACACTGTTTGAGAGTCTGTTCAAGAGCAATCGCTGGATCTGGCTGTTCGGATATCTGTTTCATTTCGGCATGTTGATAGCTCTGTTGCGACACCTGCGCTATTTCACGGCACCGGTGCCACAATGGGTGGTAATGATGCAATGGATGGGTATCTATGCTGGTATGGCAATGGTCATCGGCCTTCTCGGTTTGTGGGCGCGCCGGCTACTGGTTGACCGGGTGCGTTATATATCGGCGCCATCGGATCACCTGATGCTGGCCTTGCTGGCGGGGATCGGCATCACCGGTCTGGGCATGAAATATCTCGCCCACCCGGACATCATTGGACTCAAGGCTTTTATCCTCGGTGTGCTGCGGTTTGACTGGCAGCCGCTGCCGACCGATCCGCTGTTGCTCATACACCTTTTCCTGGTCATCACATTGATGCTGGTATTCCCGTACAGCAAGTTACTGCACGCACCCGGGATCTTCTTTAGTCCGACCCGCAATATGCCGGATAATGCCCGTGAACGACGCCATCTTGCACCCTGGGCGGCCCGTTTGCCGCTTGAACCTACCCATCGGAGTTGACAGGAGGTCGTATGGCACAGGCCAAGGCTAAATTTGAAACTCCAACATTGCCCGATATCGTGGTGGTACCGAAGATTCAACCCGGGGCGATGGCGGATTGCAAACCGTATCGGGCCAAACCAGATCATCTTAAAGCCCTGGGTTTTCCCGAGCAGTTGCCGGAAAACTGGAAACAGGTGGCGCTGGATAAAATGGGCGATCTGCTGGGTAAATATCGCTCATTGCAGGTGTTTCTCGACTGCTGTGTCAAATGTGGTGCCTGTACCGACAAGTGCCATTACTTTTTGGGTACGGCAGATCCTAAAAATATGCCGGTCGCCCGACAGGATCTGTTGCGTAGTGTCTATCGTCGCCATTTTACCCTGGCAGGCAAGTGGTTACCTAAACTGGTTGGGGCCAGGGAGCTGACCGAGGAAGTACTTGAGGAATGGTACACCTACTATCATCAATGCTCTGAATGCCGTCGCTGCTCGGTTTATTGCCCTTACGGCATCGATACGGCCGAGATCACCATGGCAGGCCGCGAGATTCTCAATTGTGTGGGTATCGGCCAGAAATACAC
>CAZTLH010000382.1:0-3036 GCA_964614335.1 uncultured Gammaproteobacteria bacterium | reverse complement strand
GCAGAAGACGTCATACGAGATTCGCCTTAGTCTCGTGGGCTCGGAGATGTGTATAGGAGAACGACAGGGGAGTGCATGTTCATTGGCCATAAGCCCGGCCAGACGGGCTGTGCCAAACATCGTGGCGTTTATCGCGGATGCCGTAGATAGTATGGCGCCAAGGCCAATCAGTACAAAACCAGCCTGGCCCAACAACGGTTGAGCAGCCACTGCCAGTGCGTACTCCTTATATTTCTCAATATCGGACGGGGTTAAATTCACCACAGCCACCAACGATACCAGCACATAGATCAGAATCGAAATCAAGATGGACAGCATAATCGAACGGGCCAAATTCCGGCCGGGATCAGCCGTTTCATTGATGGCATTGGGAATGAGTTCAAACCCTTCGTAGGCTACAAAGATCAAGGCGGAGCCCATCAAAACACCGGCACCACCCTGATTAAAAAATGGCAACAGTTTGGCGGGTTCCGCATAAGCCAAACCGATGATAGCAAAGGCCAGCAGAATGGCCACCTTGACCAGAACAATAAGATCTTCGGTGCTTCCTGCGGCCTGGGCACCGTACAGATTGATCCCCATGAATAACAACAGAATCAGGCTGGCGAGAAAATGATGGAGGATCGGTGTTTGGCCCCCGACACCGAGCAGGGCAGAGCCATAGGCGCCAAAAGTGTAGGCATACAGCGACATGGTGCCGATATAGCCGGCGATCAGTAGCCAACCCGCCAGGCCGGCGATATTCGGTTGCCGAAAGGCATGTTCCAGATAGGTAAAGCTACCCCCTGCAGAACGAAAGGCCAGACCAAGCCGGGCATACGACCAGCCGGTCAGCAGTGCCAATCCACCACCCAGTGCAAAGGCCAGCGGGGCAGCATGACCGGACAGGCTCATGGCCAGACCGAGTACAGAAAAGATACCGCCACCGACCATACCACCCACACCCATGGCAATGAGCTCCTTGAGTCCGAGCCCATGCGATCGGGACACGGTCTGGATTCTGGGTTTTGCTGTGTTGGCCATGATTGACTTATTTCGAGTATTGGCCCATGAGTCTGCGTTTGGCAGATTCAATGACATGAAACAGGGCCGGCACCATTTTGACCAGGCGGATGGAGGGCAAACCGACTGCGTCAGTATACAGGACTCGATTGAGCAGGGCACCGAGTCCGGCACGCAATTTGGTCACATTCCCTTGCAATCTGGCAAGTTTGCTTTCAACGGCCTTGATTTCTGATTTCGCTGAAGTCGCTTGCAGGGTAGGTGCAGTTTTTTCGAATTCGTGCAGCAGCATGCCCAGGGATCCCGCCAGCACAGCGCCGAACAGGGCAGTCATTGTGACAGGATTCATGTTAACACACCTCGTTGCACATTTGCTGGATTCAGGAGTTCGATCCGGTAGTTTCTATAGAACAGTTCATGCTGCCAGCTTTGATGACACTCACAGCAACCAGCCTTCGACCCGTGAAATCGAGGGGATGCCACCGCTATGCACGACTTCACCGTCGACCACCACGCCCGGTGTGGACATCAGGTGGTAGGCCATGATTTTTTGGATGTCCTGGATTTTTTCAAGTTCAATTTCGATGCCATGCTCGGCAGCCACTTTCTCGATAACATGTGTAGTCGCTTTGCAGTTGGAACAACCGGTACCCAATACCTTGATATTTTTCATTTAACAGATCCTCATAGAACAGCATTAAAGACATAGCCCACGAGCAGAATGCCGCTGGCTACTACAGCAATAAACACCGCAATCAGACGCAACTTCAATACTTTGCGCAAGATCACCATTTCCGGAAAAGACAGGGCGATCACACTCATCATGAAAGCCAGCACCGTACCCAGGGCTGCACCCTTGTCCAGCAGGGCTTCGACAACAGGAATAATTCCGGCAGCATTGGAGTACATCGGCACACCAATCAGCACCGACACCGGTACCGACCACCAGGAGGATTCTTTGTCCATTAGTCCGGCCATGAAATCCTGCGGTACATGGCCGTGTATCCCTGCGCCGACGGCTACCCCGGCTATAACATACAACCAGACCCGGCCAACGATTTCGTGCACTGCATGAAACCCGGCATCAATCCGGTCTCAAAGGGTCATACGCTCCGGCTTGAAATCCGGATCAACTTTCGCCATGTCACGGACCCAGTCTTGCAGGTGCGGTTCCATATGCAGTTTGCCGATCATGTAGCCGGCGACAATGGCAATGGACAGGCCCAGTGTCAGATACAGGAGTGCCACTTTCCAGCCCACCAGTGCAAACAGCAGGGTCAGGGCCACTTCGTTGACCATGGGGGCGGCAATCAGAAACGAGAAGGTAACACCCAGGGGAACACTGGCCTGGACAAAGCCGATAAACAACGGGACGGCAGAGCAGGAACAAAAAGGAGTGACAATTCCCAGGGAGGCCGCCATAACATTGCCGACGCCCTCACGATTGCCGGCCAGCATGGCGCGTGTCCGTTCCGGGGTAAACCAGGAGTTGATTATGCCCATAACCATGACCACAGCGGTTAACAGCATCAGGACTTTTGGGGCCTCAAAAATGAGAAAACGCAGCGCTTGGGCCAGATGACCACTCTGATTCAGCGGCAGGGCTGCGGTGATGATCGCAGCCGCAGAAAATAAATAGCTGTAGACCAATACCCACAGCGCAGCCGCCAACAGCAGAAAAAGCCAGGGTTGCTGCCGTGGAAATTGCCGCCATTCCACCAGATTGCCCCTGGTTGCCATGTGCTCAGATTGTAATTGCGCCATCCGCTCTCCATCGTCTTGTGTAGTTGCTACCAGGAAGACGAACGAACGGCCAAAAAGATGCACCTAATCGCGGGGTCTAGATTTTATAATTATCTGGCCACTGACTTGTTTTAAGGCAGGTTTGGGACAAAAAACAAAGAAGGCTGGTATCACAATTTGCACCTGACGAACGTTAACCGGATGTGGATCGAAGCTCATACCCTGTACGAGTCCAGCCAAACGGGCTAGAAGCGGGAAGTCTGTTAGAGTTAATATGGTCAGTTTCTTTTA
>CAZTLH010000381.1:0-3084 GCA_964614335.1 uncultured Gammaproteobacteria bacterium | reverse complement strand
TTGTGTGTTTATTTGATTTTGTTTTTTTTTTTTGTTGGCTCTTGTCTTTTTTTTGGCTTTATTCTTTGTTGTCTGTGTGTTATGTTTTGGTTGTCTCTGTATACGTCTTCTTACTTTTTTCTTTTCATGCAGGAGACGTCATACGAGCTTCGCCTTAGTCTCGTGTGCTCGGAGATGTGTATAAGTGTCAGCCCTTGGCCCGGGCAGTCAATACATACTGTTGATGGATCTGGTCAAGAAAAGAGTTTTTCGTCAACATGGTCAGGGTTGCAAAACCGCCGATCGTCATCGCGGTTATGGGCAGTACCAGATGCCAGAAATAATCCAGAATCCGGTCCGGCCAGGCCAGCTGATCCCAGTTTTCGGAGACCAGTCCGGCCAGTGGAAACCAGTCGAGGTAGTTACCGCCGGCAAAGATTACCAGCAGGAACACGGCAAACAAAAATCCGGGGATTGCAGTCCCCACCACCACTGCAACACTGGTCCACAAGTCAAAACGGCTGCCATCACGCATGGCCTTGGCAATACCCAGTGGCAGACTGATCAAATACACCAGCAGCGTGGTCCACACCCCCAGAGATATCGATACCGGCATTTTATCCAGCACCAGGTCGGTCACCTTGCGGTCACGAAAAAAACTTTCACCAAAATCGAATACCACATAGCGTTTCACCATATCCAGGAAACGCTGGTACAGCGGCTTGTCAAAACCGAAACGTTTCTCCAGCTCCTTGACAAAAGCCGGATCCAGACCCTGAGCGCCACGGTATTTACTGTTCCCTGTAGCGGTAACGGCAGTTTTGTTCTGCTGCAAGGTGGCGCTGCCACCGCTTTGTGTTACCCGCTGGGTGATGGCCGCACCCTGACCGGTCAACTGGGCAATAATCTGCTCGACCGGCCCCCCGGGGGCAATCTGAATGACCACAAAATTGATCACCATAATCGCCAGCAAGGTGGGGATGATGAGAAACAGACGTCGCAGAATATAATTGCCCATATCAGTGCCCTTTACGTCGATAACGTTGCACCAGCCAGCCACCACTGAGCAATACCAGGACCAGCAACCACCAGGGCCGGATCACGGCCGTTGTTGCTGATTTACCGGTTTTGTCAACATCCTGAGTGCCGTCACGTTGCGCTGCCAGTGTGGCTGCCTTGGCCGGGTCATACCACCAGCGATTGACCATGACCCCGACCTTGACCGGTATCGCTGGATGACTGAATTTATTCCAGTATAAAACCCGGTCTGCGGCAATATGCCAGTTTGGTATGACATAGAAATCCCACAACAGGACCCGATCCAGTGCCCGGGTATAGGCAACCAGCTGTTTCCGGTCTGACGCCGCAATAATCCCGTCCACCAGCTGGTCAACCACCGGATCATGAATACCGGCCAAATTTCGGCTACCGGGTTGTTGCGCCGAAGCACTGGTCCAGTAACTACGTTGTTCATTCCCCGGGCTCTCCGACTGACCCCAGACAGAAATCAGCATGTCATAGTCAAAACTGCGCAAGCGATTGATGTATTGACTCTGATCCACCAATCGCACCTTGGCATCGATACCCAGTCGTTTCAAATTGCGAACAAAGGGCAACACAATACGCTCGAACGCCTGGGCGACCAGCAAAATTTCGAAACGAAACGGCTCGCCGCTGCGGGTATTGACGAGTTGCATATTTTGCACCTGCCAACCAGCCTTGCGCAGCAGGCGACGCGCCTGCAGCAGGTTCTGACGGGGCCAGCCACTGCCGTCGGTGGCAGGGGGTTGATATCTGGTGGTAAACACCCGCTGTGGAATTTTGCCCTGGTACGATTTTAAAATCTCCAGTTCCTGACCATCAGGCAGATCACGGGATGCCAGTTCGGAGTTGGAAAAATAACTGGCGGTGCGGGTATAGCCATTAAAAAAAAGATTGCGGTTGGTCCATTCAAAATCAAAAGCATAACCCAGTGCCTCACGAACCCGTGGATCCTGGAACAGGCTGCGTCGGGTATTGAAGACAAAGCCCTGCATGCCAGTCGGCAGTTGATGCGGCACCCGCTGCTTGTTGAGCCAACCTTTGCTGACCGCGTCAATATCATAATCAAGGGCCCAGGCCTTGGCCTGATTCTCCTGTCTAAAATCGATATCGCCCGACTTCAGGGCCAGACGAATCGCTACCGCATCACGATAATAGGTCGTGCGGATACGATCCACATTGTACAGACCCCGATTGACCGGCAGGTCCTTGCCCCAGTAATCCTTGACCCGCTCCTGTACCACATAACGACCGGCTTCAAAAGCAGTGACCCGGTAGGGACCACTACCCAGTGGCGGCTTGAGTGTGGTTTTGGAAAAGTCGCGGCTGGCCCAGTAGTGTTTGGGCAAAATCGGTATCTGGCCAACAATGATGGGCAACTCACGGTTGTTTTTTTCACCAAACTCGAAGCGTACCTGACGCGGTCCAAGTTTTTCAACCTTGGTGACACTGCGATAATAAAAACGATATTGCGGCAAGCCCTTGCTGGTCAGGATTTTAAAGGACCAGATCACATCATCGGCCGTAATCGGCTTACCATCGTGCCAACGCGCCTCGGGACGCAGTGTGAACTGAACCCAGGAACGGTCATCGGGCCAATCAATACTTTCTGCGATCAGGCCATAGGCGGTGAATGGCTCATCACTGCTTTCCGTCAGCAGGGTTTCAACGGATCCTGTACTGACGGCATTGCCCTTGGGTATATAGGGATGGAAGCTGTCGAATGTCCCTTCAGCACCGAGACGTAATTCACCCCCTTTTGGTGCATCTGGATTGACATAGGCAAAGTGTCGGAAATCAGCCGGATACTTTGGGCTACCATACATGGCGATGGCGTGGGCATGATGGACGGCCGCCACACTGGTCTGGGCCAGCAGCAACCCAGCCAGCCCGGACAGCGCCAGTAACGCCCGTTGGCGCAATTGCCTTGCCTGTTGATTTGAGAATAATAAACCCATAACTACGGTTTACCGGAAAGATGACAGGTAGCCAAGTCAAGACGTCACATCCGCACCAAATATTCCCCCACTCCTTTCCCCTTCCCGTGATCCTCCCGCGTACCCA
>CAZTLH010000380.1:0-3101 GCA_964614335.1 uncultured Gammaproteobacteria bacterium | reverse complement strand
GTCGACCGGTTTGTTGCTCCTGCAAAACTGGCACTTCCGCCATCCATGGCGGTCGACCGGTTTGTTGCTCCTGCAAAACTGGCACTTCCGCCATCCATGGCGGTCGTAGCGAGGGAAAGCGGGTGAGGCCATTTTTTCGATCATTTGAGGCGAGTAGTGGCACAGGGATGTGCCGTTGACGAACCTAAGGATGGAATAGTTGTTCTATTTAGCGAGAATTAGCGGAAAAATGGACCAAAGTTCTCTTTTCCACAGTAGGCTCACTGTTTTCGGACAGCCTCCTAGAGTTATTGTACAGCAGCGCCTGTCCATCGGGAATTTGTTACTATGGTGTGTATTCACTATGGTTTATGATGAACGAAGCCAGATTGGCTGGCAATTGTAGCGCCAACAGGAGGAGGTGTAATCCAGGATGATCGAAACCGGTCCACGCGAAATAGATGTTACCTTCCGACCCATTCCCCTTGAGGTGCCGGCGGGGATGAAACCGAATGAATTTTTTAATTCTCCGGAAAACATCCGGGACTTGATCCAGAATAATGGCCTGTTGAGCAATGATGAGGATTTATTGTTGTATCGTAAGGCCATTGGTCACTCCAATATTTTTGACTGTTCGGTGATCTACAACACCTCCAAAAGTATACTGAATCCTCTCGGGCGCCCGGTGCGCAGGACACAGCTGCCAAAAAAGGTGAAGCATGTCTGGAACCGGATGAATCAGGTGATTGTCAGCTTTATGCTGGAGCGTTTTCCTGATCCCGCCAAACACCTGGTACTGACAGGTGAAGCCTCACTGGATGCGACCTGGCCACTTGCCTCGGCCGGTGTTCCGAGCATCCGGATGTTGCACAATCATTTTATGGTATTCGATTCTGATGAGTTAACAAAAGCGAGGCTGGCGAACAGGGACAATCCGAATCTGACCGATGGTGGGCAAAACAGTCTTTTTGCGGCATATATGCAGGATGTTTATCTTGAATTTCTGGCGACGCTGGATCTGAAAATACTCAAACCCATGATCGGCAAGCCTGCCTGTCTCACACTGACCGGTTATCCGCAGGGTTTGCCCAGTTGGGAGATCCAGGGGGGTATTGACAGCTTGAAGAATATTGTTTTCTGGCAGGAATATGACCTGGTGCTGAAAGGATTTCTTGATTTTTACCGGACCTTCTTTAATCAGGTATCGACGAGGAATGCCGGGGTTCCGGTAGAGGCCAATTTCCCCCAGGAAATCGAACGTATTCTGTTGTTTAATAATTCATTCCTTTCTGCTGCGAAAAAAGTTCGTGACAAATGTATTGAAAGTGCGATCTATGCCAATTCCATACGCTGGCAGCCGGCATTTAAACAGTTGATTTATCGTGATGACGAAGGTCGACTGGTGGTCATTATTTCACAGAATTCTGTCGGCAACGCCATCACTGAGCTGCTCGGGGTGGTCGTAAACCGGATACCGGATGCGGCCGGCTATGCCAGAACTGAATCGCAACTGACTGAAAAATTATTACAGCTAAGAGCGCAATTGATTGAGGTCGATCTCGGTTATGGCATCCAAACGGGAAGCTGGGCAGAAAACCAGGAGCCTGTCCGGGAACAGGAGCCTGCTGCGCAAAAGCAATGATCGGGTTTGAATACACATGAAAACTGCTTATATCACCCACAAGGATTGCCAGCTACATAAAATGTTCGAGGGTCATCCGGAGACACCCGGGCGACTTGTCGCCATACATGATCAATTGCAAAAGGATCATCTATGGGATTTTCTGCAACATTACGAGGCTCCCGAAGCCGACCGGGCTGCACTGCTACGGGTACATACAGCGAGCTATGTAAACTATGTTTTCCAGCATGCGCCGGGTGCCGACCAGGCATTGTTCGAGATCGACCCGGACACCTATATGAACGAACATACCTTGTCTGCAGCACGCAGGGCTGCGGGTGCGGGAATGCTGGCCGTGGATCTGATGCTGGAACAGAAAGTCCAGAATGCCTTCTGTGCAGTACGTCCCCCGGGGCATCATGCCGAGCCGGACAAGGGCATGGGATTTTGTTTTTTCAATAATGTCGCAATCGCTGCAGCCTATGCACTGGACGTCTGTGGTCTGGAACGGGTCGCGATTGTTGATTTTGATGTCCATCATGGTAACGGAACCGAGGCAATTTTTATCGATGATCCCAGGGTGCTGATCTGCTCTTCGTACCAGCACCCGTTTTATCCCTATAGCGGTGGCTCGACGATACCCGGGCATTTGATCAATACACCGCTGCCTGCGGGTGCTGCCGGGCCGGAATTCCGGATGGCAGTGCAACAGACCTGGTTGCCTGAGCTGGAGGCTTTTGCACCACAGCTGGTTTTTATTTCAGCCGGGTTTGACGCCCATTGGCAGGAACAAATAGCACAACTGCAATTCAACGAAGCGGATTATGCCTGGGCCAGCAAAAAGCTGCTGGAGATTGCCAGTCGCAGTGCAGATGGCCGGGTGGTGTCCATGCTTGAAGGTGGTTATGCCCTGGCTGCCTTGAGCAATAGTGTTGAACAACACCTGCGGGTGTTGATGGGTCTTGATTGATGGTGCTCTATGGTTTGGAGACAAGATGTGAGTTTTCGTCGTGCCAATTGTTTGTCGAGGCTGTGTTGAGACATGTGTGACTGGAGGCAGATACTGGCTAATCTGTCCCTGTTCTGTCGTCCGCCTGGGTCGGGTCTGGAGTGTAGATGACGGCGTTACTGGAGGTTTGTGAAGTTTCGAAGTCATTCGGCGGGCTGCGTGTCATCCAGGACTGCAGTCTGCAGGTACAGGCGGGCACCATCACCGGGTTAATCGGTCCCAATGGCGCCGGCAAGTCAACGCTGTTCAATCTCATCGCCGGAACCTTGACGGCGGACCGGGGAGCCATTCATTTTTGTGGGGAGGATGTCACCCGTTTGCCGGCCCACGATCTGTTTGCCCGGGGGTTGTTGCGCACCTTTCAAATTGCCCAGGAATTTTCCAATCTTTCGGCATTTGAAAACCTGATGATGGTGCCCGGCGGCCAGCTTGGTGAAAGTCTTTTTAACGCCTGTTTTCAGCGCGGGCAGGTGATCGGACAGGAACAGGACC
>CAZTLH010000379.1:0-3104 GCA_964614335.1 uncultured Gammaproteobacteria bacterium | reverse complement strand
ACCTCAAATCTGCTCTCCCTCGCAACGGCTCCTATTCTCGGACAGGCTCCTAGGCGAAACGTTGCCAGGTAAGTAACCCCCAGACGATGACCACAAGACTTGCGCTGACAAATACGGCGGCTGAACCCATATCCTTCGCCCGCCCGGAGAGTTCATTATGTTCAGGGCCGATACGGTCGACAACCGCTTCGATAGCAGAATTCAGCAACTCTACAATAACCACTATCAGACAACTGCCGATCAGTAGGGCCCGCTGCACGGCAGTTTCACCCAACCATAGGGCCAGTGGTATCATGAGGAAAAATATGACCAGTTCCTGTCGAAAAGCGGCTTCATTGGTCCACGCTGCGGTCAGCCCCTTTAACGTATAGTGACATGCTGCAATGACGCGGGTAATACCTGCTTTTCCGGGTTTGTTCATGGGCCTTTCATTGACATCCATAATAAGAGGGCACGTTTGACGGGCTGTACTGTCAATCACAATCGTGATTGCCAACACCACTCATAGCAAAATGAACGGTCTGGTTACGCAACTTTACTACTTGATATGAGTCTCAATAGACGCTACAGGATAGCAGTAGCAGTGACAGACTCACAATCGATCCCTTTATAAAGCAAGGATACACAAATGTATAAACTGATCAAGGTTCTGCTTGCTCTGGTCATCATCCTCGGTCTGCTACTGGCCGCGGCAGTCGTTATTGTGCCACAGGTCATCGACCCTAACGATTATCGCGACAAAATTGTTAGCCTGGTAAAAGACAAAACCGGAATGGCATTGGCTATTGACGGCCGCATTGAGCTGTCGTTTTTTCCATGGCTGGGTCTTAAAACCGGGCCATTGAGACTTCGTGATCCTGACTATCCGGATGCACCTGCCCTGATGCAGGTACAGAAATCCAGTGTTCGCATCAAGCTGCTACCGCTGTTTAGGAAGAAGGTACAAGCCGACACCATCGCGCTGGATGGTCTGAATGTTAATCTGATTACCTTCAAAAATGGTAAAACCAACTGGCAAAAACTCATCGCTGGAGGCACCAGTAAAACGTCAACACCAACAAAGCCAGGGGCCGCTGCGATTGTTTTCGCCATCGCCGGCTTTACTGTTCATGACGGCAAGCTGGTGCTTGATGATCGCAAAAACGGGCAAAAGCATCTGATCCGGCAACTTACGCTGCAAAGTGGTGCAATTCACTCCGGTGTGACTACCGGTATCAAACTCACTGCCAATGTTGCCAGCACATCGCTGCCAACGGCGGTAACGATTGACACAAAATTCGATATTGCCGTGGCCGATGACATGAGTACTGCCACCCTGTCCAGGCTGACCATCTCGCTTGTCAACCCGAAAAAACAACACGTCGACTTGGCCCTGGATAAAGCCGATATTACCATCAAAACCTTGAAATCTAATTTATCCGGTCTCACACTCACCACTTCTGGTCTGCCCGTCAATGGCAAACTGAATATGAAACTGGCGGTTGTCGACATCAACAAGGAAAGCGTTTCAATCCCGTCACTGAACCTAAGCTCAGATGCGGGTACAGCCACCCTGTCTGCCAAAGTCAACAAAATGCTGAGCGCACCTGCAATCTCTACCCAATTCAAATTCAGCAAAATTGATCCAGCCAGGATTGCCGCCGTGTTTGCCCCCGGAAAAAGCCCGGATGCCCTGAAAATGGTGAACAACATCGCGCTGTCGGGGATGGCCAGTTACGACAATAACCGTGTCAGCGTGACAAAACTACAGGGCCAGCTTGCACTGGCTGCGACCGGCTCAGAGCCTATGAAAGTCGCATTGGTTGTTCCATCGATCAAGGCAAATTTACGTAACGAAACGTTCGATATTCCAACAATCAAGCTCGCTTCTACGGTCATCAACCTGACGGCCTCTGCCAAAGGCCAATACAAACCCGCTTACCCTGACCTTAGGGGCAAGATCGAACTGCCTGCAACCAATATCAAACGTTTGTTAAAGCTGCTGAATATCAGCGTCCAGACCAGCGATCCGACGGCCATGACGAATATAGCCCTGATCAGTCCGTTTCATTACCAGGGAAGGAGTGCGATTCTCGCCTCAATCAAGGGTCGCATCGACGACACATCGATTGCCGGTTATGCCGGAATTACTTTGGGCAAAAGAGTCAGGTACCGCTATAAGTTAAGACTTGGCAAGCTGGACGCAGACCGCTATTTGCCACCCGCAGAAAGAACTGCCGCTCCTGCACCAGCGGGCAAGACTGTCAGCGGTGTGCAAATGCTCGCAGCCCCGATCGGTCTGGCCAAAGAGATGAATATGGATGGCCATCTCACGCTGGAGCAGCTGAAGATAGCAGGATTTATAGTCAATAACATTTTACTAGGAATCAAGGGCAACAATGGTCTGGTACAGCTGTCACCATTACAGGCTTCATTGTATGAAGGCAAAATCACCGGTAGTGCCAGCTTTGATGCACGCCAGAAAAACTCACCCATCACACTACAGATGAATCTGGCTCAGATGGAGATCGGCAGTGTATTATCAGTGCTGAAAGTGACCGACAAACTGCGGGCCAAAGGCGAAATTAAAACCAATCTCCGCCTGACTGCCAATAACAATCAACCACTGCTACACACCCTGTCAGGGCCGATTGCATTCAAATTGAAGGATGGTCTGATCAAAGGCTTTGATTTGCGTAAAATCATTATCGATGCCCAAAAATTGCTGAATCAGACTGCCCGATACAAAGGCAAGCTGGACAAGCTGGCAAAAGAGGCCACTGGCAAAGACAGCGACCAGTTTCGCTTCACGGCCATGTCCGGTTCGCTGGTATTTAAAAGCGGTAATGGCCGTAATGATGATCTCTCCATCAAATCCCCACTGTTTCGAATTACCGGCCGGGGTGATGTGAGTTTGCCAGCAGAAAAGATCAATTACCTCATGAATGTAAATGTGGTGAAAAGCCTCAAAGGACAAGGCGGCAAAGATCTGAATCAGCTTAAAGGTTTAGACATTCCGATAAGAATACATGGATCATTAACAGACACGGACAACAAAGCAGACCTGAACAAGTTACAGAAACAGACACTGCAGAGACAGTGTGCCCGAACAAAAGAAAAATATA
>CAZTLH010000378.1:0-3118 GCA_964614335.1 uncultured Gammaproteobacteria bacterium | reverse complement strand
GAATTACCGGATGCCTTTCTGCGGCGCTGTTTTTTTCATTATATTCAGTTCCCCGATGTCAAGACCATGGAAAAGATTGTAGCGGTCCATTTTCCGGATCTGAAAAAAGAGTTGTTGTCCGCTGCGCTTGGCACATTCTTTCATATACGCGAAGTTTCGGGTCTGAAGAAAAAACCTTCGACCTCCGAGTTGCTCGATTGGCTCAAACTATTGTTGGCAGAAGAGATCCCTGCTGAAGTTTTGACCACAAATGACCAGAAATCGTTGTTACCAAAATTGCATGGTGCCTTGTTGAAAAATGAACAGGATGTGCATCTGTTTGAGCAACTGGCTTTTTTGCACCGGCGTACGGCCGGCAGCTGATCTGGCAAGCCATGTTTATCAGATTTTTTCTGGCCTTGCGCCAGGCCGGTATTCCGGTCAGCATTACTGAGCTATTGGCCTTGCTGGAGGCAATCCGGGAAGACCTTGCGAAGCGACGTGTTGAGACGTTCTACTATCTGGCACGTTTGATACTGGTCAAGGATGAAATGTGGTTTGACCGCTTTGATCAGGTTTTTGCTGCCGAATTTAAGGGGCTGGCCTCAGAAAACCTGGATCTATTTGAAGAAATTCCTGCTGCCTGGTTGCAAAAACAGATGGAGAAATGGCTCAGTGATGAGGAAAAACGGCAGATCAAGGCATTTGGTGGCTGGGACAAGCTGATGGAGACGCTGAAAAAACGTCTGCAGGAACAGGACAGTGAACATCATGGTGGTTCCAAATGGATTGGTACCGGTGGCACCTCGCCATTTGGTGCCTTCGGTTATCATCCGGAAGGGATTCGTATCGGGCAGCCACAGTCCCGGCAACGGCGGGCGGTCAAGGTTTGGGATCGTCGGGAATTCCGCAATCTTGATGATCGTGTTGAACTTAATACCCGCAATATCAAGCTTGCCCTGCGCAGGTTGCGAAGATTTGCCCGTCAGGGTCAGCCTGAAATACTGGATCTGGAAAATACCATACGCAGCACTGCCAGCAACGCCGGTTATCTGGATCTGAAGTTGATTCCTGAACGTCACAATGCCATCAAGGTTTTGTTATTGCTCGATGTAGGTGGCTCCATGGATGATCATGTGCGGGTTTGTGAAGAATTGTTTTCAGCTGCCTGTGCAGAATTCAAGCATCTGGAATATTACTACTTTCACAACCTGCCATACGAGCGATTGTGGCAGGACAATCAACGCAGTCAGAAGGAATTGACTGCAACTGCGGAACTGATTCACCGTTATCCGGGTGATTACAAGCTGGTCATTGTCGGCGATGCCAGCATGAGTCCCTACGAGATACTCTATCCCGGTGGCAGTGTTGAACACTGGAATGCTGAACCCGGTGCCGCCTGGATGCAGCGTCTGTTATCGGCTTTCCACCATGCCGTCTGGCTGAACCCGCAGCCACAGGAGCACTGGCAGTATCATCAGTCCAATGGCATGATTCGGGAACTGATGACAGAACGGATGTTTCCGTTGACCTTGTCCGGAATTGATCAGGCGATTCAGTCATTACTGCAAACAAGCGTCCACGAACAACAGTAATTCAGAACTGCCGGCTGGCAGACGTGGTTGGCTGGTGCCTGTGGAACAATAAACCGGGCTGTTCTGGCCCTATTATTTTATTTTACCAAGACACATAGTGCGCTTTCGGAAGTGTAAAATGCACTGCGGAATTTGATTGTTAATCGTCCAGTCTGAAACAACACGTTACTACTTGAAGGAGTTGAATTATGTTGATCGGAGTACCAAAGGAAATCAAAAATCATGAGTATCGTGTCGGGATGACACCTACCAGTGTCCGCGAAGCGGTCGCTCATGGTCATGCTGTGATGGTCGAAACCATGGCAGGCGAGGGTATCGGTGCAACAGATGAAATTTACAAGGCGGCAGGCGCGACAGTGGTTGAAAGCGCTGCCGAAGTTTTTGCTGAAGCCGAAATTGTGGTCAAGGTCAAGGAACCACAGTCCGTGGAGCGGGCCCAGTTACGCGAAGGGCAGGTGCTCTACACCTATTTGCATCTGGCACCGGACCCTGAACAGACCAGTGAACTGATTGATAGCGGTGCGATCTGTATCGCCTATGAAACGGTCACTTCACCGCATGGTGGTTTGCCATTGCTCGCTCCGATGTCAAAAGTCGCCGGTCGTATGGCCATTCAGGCTGCGGCCTATTGTCTGGAGCATCCGCATGGCGGTCTGGGCATGTTGCTTGGCGGTGTGCCCGGAGTTGACCCTGCCAAAGTGGTGGTTCTGGGTGCCGGTGTGGTGGGTACGCATGCCACACATATTGCAGTCGGTATGGGTGCCGATGTCTGGGTGCTGGATCGCAGCATGGAAGCACTGGATCGTCATTGGTCGCAGTTTGGTCGTAATACCAATACGGTATTCTCCACAGTTGACGCTCTGGAGCAACATGTATTGGAAGCCGATGTCGTCATCGGTGGTGTGCTGATCCCCGGTGACAAAGCACCAAAACTGGTGACTGCCGACATGGTCAGCAGAATGAAGCCCGGCGCAGTGATCGTTGATGTCGCCATCGACCAGGGTGGGTGTTGTGAAACCTCGAAAGCGACCACTCATGACAACCCAACCTATGTCGTCGACAATGTCGTGCATTATGCTGTTGCCAATATGCCTGGCGGCGTGCCGAGAACATCAACCTATGCCTTGAATAATGCCACATTACCTTATTTGCTGAATCTGGCAGACAAGGGTTACCGGCAGGCGATGCTGGATGATGAGCATTTACGCAATGGTCTGAATGTATTTGCAGGCAAGGTTACCTGTGAAGTTGTGGCCCGGGATCTCGGTTACGATTATGTGCCGGCTCTTGAGGTGTTAAAGTCCTGAGCAGAGAATCTTTAGTTGGCGGGAGCACCTGACAACACAGTATCAGCTTGTTATTGTAAAGACGGGGTCTTCGGTTTCGCGACTGAGACCCCGTTTTACACGAATGCACGATAGCCAGAGATTTGGCTGCCTAGGAGCCTGTCCGAGAATAGGAGCCGTTGCGAGGGGAAGCCATTTTGAGACCATTATTTCGATCATTTGAGGCGAATAGTCATTCTATTTAACGAAAATGAGCGT
>CAZTLH010000377.1:0-3121 GCA_964614335.1 uncultured Gammaproteobacteria bacterium | reverse complement strand
CAGTGTAACGGAGTCCTGATGATCATTCAAAGATAAATTCTCGGCGTACATTATTAAAATCAATCACTAATGTCTGTAGTTTTTTCAACGTAATCTTTTTCTCTGCCTGATAGGGAAAGGTCTGCTGGCGTGTGTCATCGTTCATACGGACAATAAAACTGTGTTCGCCGGCGGGGACAACAAATCGCTGGTATATCGGTGCCGGCAGGTCTTTTGATAAACCACGAGGCTGAATTAGCTGATCGAAGACCATCCGGCCATCCATTTGCAACCGTACATGCAGCGGCGAACGTTCACGCGAACACTTCTTTCCATAACGCAATTGTGGTGACAACTTCTGCAACTGGGCCCGGGTTTGCCGAGCACAGGGAACCAGACGCTGGCCCGGGTGGGTGAAGGTGAATTTGATCAAGGCCTTGTCCACTGGTACGTGTATATAGGCCGGTGAGGTCGAGAAATAGCCCAGGAAAAGAATGAACAGTACATAGCACAAACCCTGCCCCAGATAACGTAGATAGTCATTCATAAAGAAGCTTGCTCCTCAGGTTGCATGACATCGGCCACATCTGCTTCCGGTGATTTCAAACGCTGGCAAAATTGTTGCAGCTGTTGCTCCAGTTTTTCCTGATCTGCGGCAGCGCCGCGATAAAAGCACACCCGCTGACGTGGGACACGCTCCCGCAATTCAGGCTTGCGCTCACCAGCCAGACGCTGGCCTGCCCAACGATTACCCAAGCGGTGGTAACAATCTCCTGTACGACAAGCGGAGACAAACACCCCGTCCGCACCATTACGCAAAGCGTAATCAATAAAAGATACCGGTAACATGCCACTGCATCGAACACTCATACTGGTAACACCGAGTTGCCGCAATTTTTCGATTGCAACAGCATTTTCACAAGCAAACAACAAAACTTTCGTATCGCTGTCCAGACTGGCAATGGTTTCCTGCATCTCCAGCTTCATCGTCTGTAATCCGCGATCTGGCATCTCGATAGCCGACTTCAAATCCAGACCACTACGAAAGGGTGTCGACACCGGACAGGAGGCCAGGCAGATTCCGCAACTGACACATTTATTTGCCTGTACTGTCGCTACCGAAGTAAAGTGCTTGTGATCATCTGTTCTGGGTTCCAGTCGAATAGCCTCATAAGGACAATCCTCGACACAAAGGTTACAACCACTACACAGGCTTTCCTCAACCACTGCGGCTGGGTTCCGTTTTCTCGGTGGCAACCAGGGCATCAGGAACACGAACAGTGTTCCCCCGCCGATCAGGACCCAGACCACCTTCATGGACCAGATACCCATTAACCCGTATATACCCATATAAAACCAGTCGATATGTAATTGCCCCGGAGCCATGGCAAGATCTGCTGCAGGATGACTGAGGGCAGGATGGAGTATCGATAAAACCAGTAAGGCAATGGTGACACCAACAGCCAGCTGACGTGGTGGATTCATTTTTGGCAAATGCAGACGATTGGTATGAACCAGCATGGCACCGAGCAGAAACAGTGGCAAAGCCAGATGGGTCACCACCAGTAACCGAAACAAGGTATCGGTCATGCCGTCATTAGTCAGAAAATTGCGGGCGGTGGGTTCTGCGATAATCGGCAGCCAGTCGATCCATTCGAACGTTCGCACGGCAATAAACTGACCTAGCTGATCCCAGACCAGCCAATAGCCGAGAATGCCGGTAATAAAAACCATCCATAACAGCGGGATACCGGTAACCCAGGAAAAGGTACGGCCCCCATTGTAGCGATCATTATAGAAACGTCGCATCATATGCAGGATCATGGTGACAATCATGGCATCCGATGCATACCGATGAATGCTGCGCATGATGCCACCGAGATACCATTGATCATGGGTCATGTATTCAACCGAGGCATAGGCACCCTCGACTGAAGTATCGTAAAAAATCAGGACATAGATACCCGTTGCCACGAGCACATAGAGAAAATAAAAAGTCAGAGCACCGAGGTAATAGAAAGGATTGTTTTTTGGACCGAACCAGACATTGGTCAGCCCCTCAGTCTGCTGAAACAACCACCGGCCAGCCGTCTGAATGGATTTCAGTATTCGAAAAACCAATGTATTTTTTGTCGCTGGCATGGTCAGACTCCCAATGAAACCAGAGCGAAGTGTAGGGATAACGGCAAGGGTAAAACTTGATTCATGATAAGTTTAGAAGAATATTCTTATGCATTTTTTGTTTGCTTGAATCGCATTCTAAATTGTTCAATTTCTCTGACCATTTCCTTGGTATCAGTTGCCGCCAGCCAACAGCAGGCAATACGGGAATTATCCACAGTCCGGTGCAATAGCGGTACACGCTGACGTGATAAACGCTCACGCAACCACTGATCACCAAACCGGTAATAACAGTCGCCCTGTCGACAACCGGAAATCAGCAAGCCGGCAGCACCCAGGCGTAAAGCGTATTCAATAAATGCGGGGGAAAGCATACCAATGCAGGGCAGAGTTACGGTGGCAATATCTTCGCCGGCGAAATGATCAACGGCAATTCCGTGACCACAACCGACAAGCAACATGGGGTGGCGAGCGGTTAGTGAACCCAGACTTTCCTGAACCTTATTACGCAGGGAATTGATATTGTGTTGCGGCATTTCAATACCGCTAAACAAGACTTCCTCACCTTCGGACGTTGTGGTTTTACGTCGAAAAGGATTGGATGACGGGCACGATCCGGTACAGATACCACAATGTACACACATGTCGTCCAGAACATGGGCCTCATAGGCAAAGCGTGGATGACTGATACTGCGTTCTCGTATCGTAATGGCCTCATAAGGGCAATCCTCGGCACAATAGCCACAACCGCTGCAATCTTCCAGCCGTACCGTGGCAACCACTTGAGCGGGCGGTTTTGATAACCAGGGCAGTACAAACAAAAGGATCGTCATGCCGATCAGCAAAGACCAGAGCACTGCCATCGGCCAGGAGTGGATCAACGGATAGGGAAAAAAATAAAACCAGTCGATCGGCAATGTATTGGTGACTGTAGCCAGATCCGCACGCTGACCACTGAGGATCGGGCGAAACACCGATAACAACAGCAACGCAATCAGTGTGCCGTTGGCAAGTACTGTCG
>CAZTLH010000376.1:0-3125 GCA_964614335.1 uncultured Gammaproteobacteria bacterium | reverse complement strand
ATAATCAATTATTTAAATCCTGCAGGGAAAGTTATGAAAATCGGGATCCCGAAAGAAATAAAGCCTGAGGAAGGCCGCGTCGCACTGTTGCCAAAACAGGTGGCATCACTGGTACTAGCTGGTAATATGCTATTTGTACAGCAAGGTTGTGGAAGACTATCCGCTGCAGAAGATCAGGATTATGCAGATGCCGGAGCATTGATGGTTGACGATCTGGCATCGGTTTATCGGCAGGCGGACTTGATTGTCAAGGTCAAGGAAATTCTGCCCATAGAATTTCCCCTGTTGCGACGTGAACATGTGCTCTTTACCAATCTGCACAGCGCTGGCGATCGGCCGCAACTTGATTGTCTGTTAAACACGGGCTTGATCGCGATTGCAGCCGAGAGTACTCATCCATACGGTTCGCCGAATTGCCCGCTGGCGGGGGAGATCGCAGCCCTGGAAGGTGTGCGTTTGGTGTTCGCCATGCATGGTGGTAGTGGCCGACATTTTATGGCTCATTATGGTGCGCCAGCAGCACGCGCGCTGGTGATTGGTCTGGGCAATGTGGGTCAGGGTGCCTTGCGAACTTTGCTTGGCCTTGGTCTGGAAGTGGTCGGTTTTGATATTCATCCAGGCGCCCGTCGTCAGGCAGAACTGCAATGGTACGATCGATCCTTTTCAACCGATGGTCTGGAGGCCCTGGAGAATCACTTGTCCTCAGCAGATATCATTGTCAACAGCGTACTGTGGGATAAAAATCGTGCCGATCATTTGATTCGACGCGATATGCTGGGGCAGCTGAAGAAGACCGCTGTCATCGTTGATGTCTCCTGTGATACTGCAGGTGCAGTGGAAACCTGTCATCCAGTGAGTTGGTCTGATCCAGTTTATGAAGTGGATGGTATCAGACATTTTTGTGTCGATAATATTCCCGGCGCAGTCCCGGTTACAGCCTCGGCCGGTTATGCTGCGGTGATAGTCCCACATATCCACAATATCGCAGCCCACGGGCCGATTGCCGCCTGCCAGCAGGATCCCTGGTTGGCAAGGGGATTAACGTGTCATGCCGGGCAACTGTTGCTGGAGGAAGCCGGTAGGCTGCAGCAACGGCCCTATACGCCGGTAGATGAGTTCCTTGCGGCACAGCTGAGCATATAAAATCGGCGACTGGACACCATAGGTTCTTTATTGGAATTGGGCAATCAGGCGATAACGTAAGCACCGGTGCCGACGGCGATTCTTTTCTGATCCTGATTGCACAATTCAATACGGGTCACGGCGACTTTTTTACCGGCACGCAGGATATGGCCTGTCGCTTCGAACCATTCACCGATGCCGGGTGTTAAATAGTCAATACGCAAATCAATGGTGCCAAGTTTTTCGAAGCGACTCAGTCGTTTCGCCAACGGTTCATTCGGAAGTTTTGCTTGCATGCCCAAAAAAGCTGCCAGACCACCGGTCACGTCGATGATGGAGGAAATGACCCCGCCATGCATTGAACCACGCATGTAGTTCCCAACCAGTGATGCCGTCATATTGAATCGAATTTTGGCAATTTCATTATCCAGTGACACCACTTTGAGGCCTAAAACCTGATTGAAAGGTATTTTTTCCTCGAAGATCTCCCTGATGCTTTCAAAAAGTGTGCTCAGATCATGTTCTGTTGAAGTCATAAGAATTTCTCACTGGAGAATTGGAGTGTTGTTTCATCCGGTAGCTATTGGCTGGCCCGCGGCGGGATTGAGTAGGTCCCCACAACATGGGCTACGGCATCCTCTAATGTTGCATTCTCAGACACTGTTTCCTGAGCCATGTCCAAAATCAAGGGCATGACTTTCCCACCCATAGAATCCTGTAGTTTGCCAAATCGATAGGCGATTTGATCAAACACCCGTAACATCTCTTTTCCTACCAGAGTATCGGTGGACAATGGCATCCATTTCCCGGCCTCGGAAAGTCCCTCACTCAGAATCATGTCATGTAATGCGCACTCCCTTAGATACATCCGCATTAATTCTGTCGATGTCATATACGCACCCCCTCACGTCTGGCAACCTCATAAATCGGCATTTCAAATGCACAAGCCCTTCGTTTCACGACAAGGTCTATTTTTTCATCTTCGAACTGAGCCGTCCCTTGAAGTTCAACCAGTAGCTTGATTTTACGCTCGATGACCTTGTCTGCATCATTTAAATTCGTTTCGATAAAGAAATCATAATCCCCGCCCTTTTTGCTATCGTCAACGCGTGAGCCGAATAGCCAGAATACGGCATCTTTACCAAAACAATTCCGGGCATGCACATTGAATATTTTTATTTGCTCAGTCGTGACTCTCATATCGTTAGTTCGACTCCGAAAAGAGGGCGTAATAATCATTCAAACGACAAGTTTAAACTTGCGTATTGAATATTAGCAATCATATAGTCAAGTGACACCTCCTTGAAGACTAAAACCGGATTAAAAGGTATTTTTGGAGTATATCTTCAAAAATAGCATGGATGCTTTCAAAAAGTGTGCTCAGGTCTTGTTCCGCTGAAGTCATAAAGAGTGTCTCAGTGGAGAACTGGCGTGTTGTTTCATCCAGTAGCTATTGGATGGTCCGCGGCGGGATTGAGTAGGTGCCGACAACATGGGCTACGGCATCCTCATGACCCTCGGAATACAAATATACTTCACCCACGACCAGCCTCTTGCCAATTTTCATGAGTCGGCACTGACCGATAATATCGCAATCGGCTGATGGGCGATGCAGAAAATTGATGGTCAGACTGGTCGTCACAGCCAGCTTGACCGGGCCCAGTTCAGCCAAAATTGCGACATAGAGTGCGCAGTCTGCAGTGGTCATCAAGGCAGGCCCGGAAACAGTTCCTCCGGGTCGCAGATGCTCAAAACCTACGTGCAGGCGCACCCGCGCCCCATGGTTACCGATACCCTCAATCCTGATATCAGATTGTGGGAATTCTTGGTGCAAAAAATTCCGAACTTCATCTAGTTTCATTAATTTCTCATGGCTGGGTTGGAACGCCCTAGTTCCTATGTCACCACCAGACGGTTGCACTCACATTATCGCTGACCCTTAAACACATCTCAGACCACCAGAGAATAACCACAACAACGGTTCCAGCCTACTGTCTGCAAAA
>CAZTLH010000375.1:0-3131 GCA_964614335.1 uncultured Gammaproteobacteria bacterium | reverse complement strand
ATCTTGTGTCTGGCAGTGGCATCACCTTGCTGACTCAGACGACCGAAGTAAACTTCATCTTCCGCAGTTAATAGCGGATAGTAGCCAATTTCACGCAAATACATGCGGGTAGCATCGACGATATTTCCGTTTCCCTGGCCATCACGAACTTGCAGGTCAGCATTTTTCGAAGTCTTCGATACTGCCGCGATACCGGGTAGCGGTTTCGGCTTTTGTGTTATTGTCTGATGACGATCCATATTCCTCACTCCAAATATAACGTTGGCTAGCCGTGAGCTGTAATAAAACTACGCGTAGTGAATCAAATACTGCCTACACACCCACACGGACACGTTACCTATAGTATCGGCGACAAAGCAGAGAGCTTTAGAATTATTTATTGAAATATTCTTAATTATTAACCAATTCTGACTGAAACCTCATGCAAACCCAAATCATTCAGTAAAAAACTCAAGATTTAAACATTAACGCCGGATTGGCAAGAGACGCAAAGGGTCCACAGGCTTGCCCCTGCGGCGTACTTCGAAATGCAGTTGAGTCCGATTACTGCCACTGCTACCCATCCGCGCGATGCGTTGGCCCCTACGCACCCGTTGACCTTCCTTGACCAGAAGCACCTGATTATGGGCATAGGCACTCAAGTACCTGGTATTGTGCTTGATAATCACCAAATTGCCATAACCACGCAGACCATTACCGGCATAAACTACACGGCCTGCCGCAGCCGCACGAATCGCGCTACCAACTCGCCCCTTGATATTGATGCCCTTATGTCCCTTACCCGGGTTAAATCGACCGATAATCTTGCCTTTAGCCGGCCAGAGCCAGCTTCTGACGGCCTGATTCTTCTGCGCAACGGTGCGTCGCGCCGTAGTGTGGTTTTTCGTTATTTTTTTGCTTTTTGACCGCAACCGACTATTACGAGTGACGTGACGACTTACTTTGCGTGTTGTTGGCCGCAAGTGCAAACGCTGGCCCTGATAAATTTTCCACGGCTGATGCAATCCATTCCATTTTGCCAACAGAGAGTAATCAAGACCCGTTTTCCACGCGATACTGTATACCGTATCGCCATTTTGAACCTGATAATATTTAGGTAATCGAACCGCGATAATACGTGTTTTCGGGTGATTAAATGAACGTTCCGAAACGATAACACGGGCTCGATCTGCACAAGCCGTGATTACCAGAATTACGCTCAGCAACAATGCATATCGCACCAGTTTTATATTGTTCAATGATACCGACAATCAACCCCCTAGCTGGAATATTTGAAATAGACAATACCCAAAACGATAACACTCACAGTCAACCAGCCAAGGATATCAATGTAACGACGCAAGCTGTGTTCAAACTTTTCCCCTCCCCAATGAATCAGACCTGCCACCAAAAAAAAGCGGGTACTGCGACCAACTGCTGAAGCCACAATAAAGGGCAATACAGCCATCGCCATCAACCCGGCGGAAATGGTGAATACCTTGTAGGGTAACGGCGAAAATCCGGCAATAAAAACAATCCATACACCATAGTCACGAAACCAGTTTTCAACCACCAGCATATCCGCCTGAACGTGATAAAAGGCAATCAGGGGTTGCGCAATTTCAGTAAACAACAAGGCCCCTATGGCATAACCAAGCACACCGCCAAAAACAGATGCTACCGAAGTCACTGTGGCCAGATACCAGGCTTTTTGTGGTCTGGATAAAACCATTGGAGCCAGCATCACATCCGGTGGTATGGGAAAAAATGAAGACTCGGCAAAGGCCATGGCCGCCAGATACCACGTTGCACGTGGATGACGCGACCATGACAGCACACGATCATACAGTAGTGAAAATAACTTCATTATTTACAAAACTCCAATTTAACGCACTCCATTCAGCATCGGCACAAAAACAACCGCATCAAACATTTCCTGGTCAAAACCTCCCCGGGTCCGGCGAATCAGGGCCAATTGTTGACGCTCATCCAATCCTAATGGAATTACCATACGCCCGCCCATGGCCAGTTGCCTGATCAGTTCTTGTGGAATCTGGCTCGGTGCGGCTGCAGCCACAATAGCATCAAACGGAGCGCGCTCCGGCCAACCGGTAGCACCATCGGAATAACGAAAATTGACCCGATTCAAGTGCAGAGCATTTAATCGTTCGATGGCTTCCATCTGTAATGGCCGAATACGTTCGACGCTATACACCTGACATCCCAGTGCTGCCAGAACAGCCGTTTGATAACCACAACCCGTTCCGATCTCCAGTACAGTGTGTGGTACACCATCAGCAATCAACAGCTCGGTCATCCTGGCCACGATATAAGGTTGGGATATTGTTTGACCATGACCGATCGGCAAGGCTATATCTTCATAACTACGATGTGCCAGTGCTTCCTCAACAAAGATATGTCGTGGAATTTGCTCCATTACACCCAATACCTGAGAATTACAGATGCCCTGTTGTTGCAAACGTTGTATCAGGCGATGACGTGTACGCAATGACGTCATACCAATACCACTGAATCGTTGCGGACTCAAAATATCCCCCTCATCAACCCAGCTCCTGGCACCATTGTGCCAGTTCCGGCAGTTCACGATGCCTGGTCAAATCAATATGCAGTGGTGTAATCGATACCTGTCGATGCGCGAGTGCGAAAAAATCGGTTCCCGGACCTGCATCGGCTTCAGGACCGGATGATCCAACCCAATAAATTCTACGTCCCTGTGGATCAGTATCTGCTATCACTGATTCGGCACGATGACGATGACCGAGACGGGTAGCCGCCCACCCGTTCAGCTGATCGACCGGACAATCCGGAATATTGACATTAAGAATGATCCCGGCTGCCAACGGTTTGCTTTGCAGATGTGCAAACAATTTTTTCACGACCTCGACAGCCGTTTCGAAGTGGCCACAAGAATCGCCTGCCAGGGAGATGGCCAGGGAAGGCAAACCGAGAAATCGACCCTCCATCGCAGCAGCGACAGTCCCGGAATAGAGAACATCATCACCCACATTGGCACCATGATTAATACCGGATATCACCATATCTGGCTCCTTCTCCATAAACCCGGTAATCGCCAAATGCACGCAATCTGTTGGGGTGCCGTCGACAAAATAATAACCATTGTTGGCTTGTTG
>CAZTLH010000374.1:0-3135 GCA_964614335.1 uncultured Gammaproteobacteria bacterium | reverse complement strand
CCGGAACCGATCCAGTAGCGTGCGATAGAAAGCATCTTGGATGCATCACCCTCGCTGAATGAAGCACGTACATCATCATCAATGCCGGAAACCTTGCCAACCCATTCCAGGATGTCTGTTAGGCCGGTATGCTGACGTGTTGCAGCAGCAATGTCTCCTTCACACTTTCGTTTTTTCGGACGAGTCGTCACAATTTCCTGTGTTCCCGACTTGATTTTCCCCTTGAGCTTTTGACTGACCGTATAGGTCTTTCTACTTTTTTCGTCGTAGGCCGTAATCCGTTCATAGACGTAAATATCACCATTCGGGCGCTTCTCACGCCGTTCACCGACGTGAGTTTTTCCTGTTATTGGTTTAGCCATGAATAATTTCCTCTTTAGGATGCGCGTATATGTATAATACATACATGATAAAAAGCAAGAAAAAAGCACGATATTTCAACGAAATCGTGCTTATGGAGTTGTTTTTTTAGCTTAAAATGTGAGCTTTATCCGATTTTCAGGATATTAAATGAGACGTAAAGATTTTACAGTTCGTCAAGGTAGTGAGTGGTTTGAGATTCTGCCAGGCCTGTGTACCCTGATGGTGTCATGACCAACAGGTGGTCACTAACATCTTTGGGTAATGCCAGATTTTTTATAAAGTCAGCAATTCGTGCCTGGTCCATATGATCACGGCCGCGAGTCAATGCCTTGAGTTGCTCATAAGGTTCAGGCAGCCCGTAACGTCGCATCACTGTTTGGATGGCTTCTGCCAGGACTTCCCAGGAGTGTTCCAGGTCAGCAGCAAGAGTTTCCTTGTTGGCAACAACTTTATCAAGACCCCTGGAGAGTGAGCTCCAGGCCAGCAGGCAGTAGCCACTGGCGCTACCGAGATTACGCAATACTGTGGAATCAGACAAGTCACGTTGCCAACGGCTAACGGGCAGTTTGTTCGCCAGATGGTCAAGCAGGGCATTACCCAGACCGAGGTTGCCCTCGGCATTTTCAAAATCAATGGGATTGACTTTATGGGGCATGGTCGAAGATCCCACTTCACCGGCGACGACTCTTTGAGTGAAATAGCCCAGTGAAATATAAGCCCACATGTCGCGACTGAAGTCTAGCAAAACGGTGTTGAACCGTATCAGCGCATGCGCCATTGCCGCAACATAATCATGAGGCTCTATCTGGGTGGTCATCGGGTTCCAGCAAAGACCCAAAGAGGTGACAAATGCGCGTGATATCGCCGGCCAGTCCAGTTCCGGGTAGGCCGCCAGATGGGCGTTAAAATTACCAACAGCTCCATTGAATTTGCCCCAAATTTTGATCTCCTGCAGGCTCTGGAGCGCTTGTTGAAGACGCCAGTGTACATTGGCAATTTCCTTGCCCAGTGTAGTGGGTGTGGCATGTTGGCCATGGGTACGTGCCAGCATTGGTGTCGCAGCATATTCTGTTGCCAGTTTCTGCAGTTGGTCGAGAATTTGTTGTGCCGCCGGTAACAGCAGTTGGTCTCGACCATGGTCTAGCATCAAGGCATAAGACAGGTTGTTGATATCTTCCGAAGTACAGGCAAAATGGGTGAATTCTGCGATTTCTGCCAGTTCCTGGTGATTCGAAATCTGTTCTTTAATAAAGTATTCGACCGCCTTGACATCATGATTGGTGGTGTGCTCTATGGACTTGACCCGTGCGGCATGCTGTTCGTTAAAATTACTTGCGACGCGCTCCAGTTGTCTTCGGGCATTGGCAGAGAGGGGAGGGATTTCACCGATGTCTGGATGATCCGAGAGATATTGTAACCAGCGAATTTCTACCAGTACCCGAAAGCGAATGAGACCGTATTCACTAAATATCGGTCTCAGGGCAGACAGTTTTGATCCATAGCGACCGTCCAGTGGCGAGATTGCGGTCAATGGTGTTAACGCGAGGTCATTTATCGATGATTTCATTGGCGGTTGGGCATAAAATGAGGTGAATTATCATCCAAGTCTACCATAACGGAGTAGAGTGACCACTTTGATGGATCATCAATTGCAACAATTCTGTAAAAATCTCGGACCAAGCCGTGAAGCTCTGTCTGCATGGCAGGTACAAAACCTGCGTCAGGGAGTGGGCACCCGACCTGCTGTTGATGTGGTGTTGTTTGGCGAGAAACAGGTGGTATACAAGAATTATGTCGCTGCAGCTCCGGTTTTTGCCCGGTTTCTGGGCCCATTATTGACCTGGCGTGAATGCCGATCATTGCAGCGGCTGGACAGTTTGTCCGGGATCCCCGGGTTGTTGATGCAAATCG
The DNA here is from genome assembly GCA_964614335.1 of uncultured Gammaproteobacteria bacterium. Taxonomy (GTDB): domain Bacteria; phylum Pseudomonadota; class Gammaproteobacteria; order Arenicellales; family DRJH01; genus DRJH01. The sequence goes on along the minus strand of CAZTLH010000374.1, from coordinate 861 downwards.
GTAAACGCGGGTTGGTGATGGAGAAAATTGATGCAGTGCCGGTATTGAAAGCCGACTTTGATGTCGATTGGGCGGCCTTTTTTCAAGCCTATACTCAGCTGCTGGATGAGATGCATGGGCTGGGCGTTGCGCATGGTGATTTGCGTAGCCCACATAACACCCTGGTAGATCGTCAGGGTCATCCGTATATTGTCGACTTTGTCGCCAGCGTGCACCGTGGCCGGATCTGGAATTGGCCGGCAAACAGGTTATTTCACAGGATCGTAATGGTGGACCGCAGTGCAGTTCTGAAATTAAAAAACCGTCTCGCCCCTGAGTTATTACGGGCCGAAGATCAATCGGCTCTTGATCAAAGCACACGATTTGGATGCATGGCTCGAGGTTTTGGCCAGGGGGTCAGAAAATTAAGCCGGATACTGTTTACCGCTGGTAAATAACATCCAGGGCATCCAGTCGAACGCACTTGTACCCCATTCCCGCTTCTTCGGCTATCCTTCCCGAATTTTTTCAGGTGCTCCCGTCAGCGAATCCAGTGTTAGCGGGAGCTCCTGGTATATCTTCTGCAGACGTCCTCGCGTTTTATCTACTGTCATTTCCGCGAATGCGAGGATCCAGGTGCCCTTAACGTCACGATAGTATCAGTGCAGGCGTCATCCTCGCGAATGCGGGGATCCAGGCTTTTATCCCAAGGACTTTTCTTGACAACCAGATTTTCTGGATTCCCGCCTTCCCGACCCCTATCAGTTGTGGCCATAAAGATGAAAGACAGGAGTAATTTCGGCCACTCAAAGTGTCGGCCAGGGATACAGCAGGTTATTCCGGCCATTCAAAGTGCCGGCCAGGGATGCAGCAGATTATCAC
>CAZTLH010000373.1:0-3165 GCA_964614335.1 uncultured Gammaproteobacteria bacterium | reverse complement strand
GATTCAAGGAAACCTTTGAAGCACTCGACCAGCAGTATCAGCTTTATTTCCCGAAATTGTTTGGGGCCGGCAAAGCGCATCTTGAATTATCTGATGAGGATTTATTGACTGCCGGGGTCCGTGTCATGGCCAGACCCCCGGGCAAACGCAACAGCACTATTCATCTGCTTTCAGGCGGCGAGAAGGCGCTAGCTGCTGTGGCATTGATTTTTGCCTTTTTTGAATTGAACCCTGCCCCCTTCTGTGTACTGGATGAAGTGGATGCCCCACTCGATGATGCCAATGTGGAGCGCTTCTGCCAGGCACTGGGAAAAATTGCCGAACAGACCCAGTTGCTTTTTATCAGCCACAATAAAATTGCGATGGAATCTGCCGATGTCCTGATTGGTGTCACCATGTCGGAAGCGGGGGTTTCCCGACTGGTTTCCGTTGATATTGAGCAAGCCATGCAAATGGCGGCGATTGCCTGAGTCGAAACATGAAGCACTGTGAGGTGTATCGATGACACTAACCACCGGCCTGCTGCTGTTGGCGGTAGCAGTCTTTACTGCCATCATTCTGATCACCCTGCGTGACCGAAAAAAAAGGGGCAACTTATCTTCCCGGGCTACCGGGAAGAGCCCGGCCTTTACACGTTATACCGAATGGAATACAAAAAGAAACCAGGAACTCAAAGAGCCAGTATTGGCACAACCGAAGAGTGCAATGACACAAGAATCCATAAAGCCGGAACCGAATTTGCCGGACAGGAGGCGTACCGACTACCCGGTTACCACAGAAATACCTGTTGCCCCCGTACCATCGATTCGATTTGCACCACTGTTATCTGAATCACCAGAACCTGAAATTTCTGAACTTGAAACTCCCGAACCAGGGATCACCGAACAAATACTGCACCAAAAACCAGCGCCGACGCTTTCAAAAAAGAACAAACCCGACAAAACGCTGGATAGTCTGCAATCGGGGAATAACAATCTGTCTTTGGACTACATCGCGTATATCCCGGGCCATGAAACACTGCCTCGGCAAGAAATCTGGTCATCCTATCGACAAAACGAATATCTGCTCGAAAAATCACATCAATTATTTGGCTATAATCCCTCCAGTCAGACCTGGTTATCTCTGGAACATGACTCACAAACGACCGGTTACACCGATCTTGCCATCACGCTGCAGCTGGCCGATGCCAACGGGGCGGCCAGTGAGAGTGAACTAACGCGCTTTACCCAGCTGGTGTTGCGATTGGCGGAACAATTTTCACGTCGTTTTCAATTCGTCGATACGTTTGAAGAAGCCCAGGCCAGGGCTCATCAACTGGATTCATTACGACAGCGCTTCGATGTTTTACTGGTGTTGAATATTGTGCCATTACAGGAATGCTTTCACGGCCCCGAAATCGAACATTGTGCTGAATATGCTGGCCTGCAGATGGGTATCGACCGGGTTTTTGATTACCCGCCAGCTGCTCCGGTATTCAGTATGGCCAATCTCTATAATCCAGGGTTCTTTGAAAGTAGTACCATCGATCAACTGGAATGTCGTGGCTTGACGCTTTTTTTGCGTATCCCGGTGGTTACCGAGCCGCTGCAACAATTTGAGATCATGGTCAACAAGACCAAAATGATCGCCGACGCCCTCCATGGCAATCTGGTGGATGAACATCTTGAGCCCTTGAGTGATCGAGGCACCCATATGATTTATCAACAGCTTTCAGAATTACTAGTACAAATGAAGAAAATCGGCATCAAACCGGGTGACGAGATTGCCAAACGCTTATTCTGACTGCAGGGTCAGCTTGTGACCACTGATTCCACGACTATCCGGACCCATCAAATACAGGTATGCCCACTTCAGGCTGTCAGGAGTGACTACATGATCCAGTTCACGGCCGGGGAAGGCATGCTGAAACCAGCGGGTATTCACATCGCCTGGATCCAGGGTATTGATTCTCAAATTCGACTCGGATTCCAGCTCATCCGCCACAATCTGACTCAGCGCATCCACACCAGCTGCAGCCACAGCACAGGCACTCCAATAGGCTTTTGATAACCACTGTGGAGCCATGCTGGTCAACAGGATGGATGCATCCGGAGATTGTTTGAGTAACGGTGTGAACACTCTTATCAACAGAAATGCTGCATGCAGATTCACCTGCACCGTCTGCTGCCAGAGTTTTGGATCCATGTATTCAATCGGACCCAACATACCGAGCATACCCGCACTGTGTAAAAGCCCGTCCAAACGACCCAATTGGGTCATGGTTTGCTGGGCAATACTGTCGGCCTGCTCGATTTCAAAGTTGCACAAATCATTGCAAATTAATACTGGCTCAGGAAAGTCCTTTTCTACAATCTGATCATAAAGAAGCTCCAGGGCTTTTTCATCCTGGTCAAGCAAGATCACCGTGGCGCCATAACGGGCATAGGTATACGCTGCCATCCGGCCAAGTCCGTGGGCCGCGCCGGTGACCAGTATCACACGCTTGGCCAATAAATTGCCTGCAGGTTGATAGTGATCCCAGGGATTTGTCATCATTTCATCCAGAATGAAGATTGCCAGCTACGACATTGACAGGCATAATAGCCATGAATTGAAGATGTTATCGACATTTGTTTACCCTTTTTTATACGTTAAAATGACACGAACAGATGTCTGCTGCACCGATACCCGTTCCGCCAGAGCATAACAGTATCGGTGTCCTGATAAAAAGCCTATGTAATCGAGGGGAAAATGAAAAATTTTTCATTAGGACTGCTGCTGGGGATCGTGATATCGATGCCAGTCGGTGTCAACCTGGGCAAAGGAGTACCGCTGCTCAGCAATCCATTTGCCAGCCAGAATAGCCTGACGCACCTGCGTCAGGTAGCACTGAATATGGAAAAACAGTTGCGCTCTACCATCACCGAGCAAAAGAAATAGCCAAGTAGTGTGGGGGTCAGGTCTAGATTTTATATAAAATTACGGTGACAGCTTGCTAAATATACTTAATTTCTATACCTTTTTGTTGCTACCTTAACCAGTTTTCCACTCTCAGTCCCGGCACTCTTGAAAACTCCCCGACATTGGCGGTCACAACTGTAAGATTACATGCGAGGGCATGTGCGGCAATCAATAGATCATTTGGCCCGATGGGGATTCCCTGACGTGTGAGGTGGTGGCGTATTG
>CAZTLH010000372.1:0-3180 GCA_964614335.1 uncultured Gammaproteobacteria bacterium | reverse complement strand
CCAGCAACAACAGCTCGCGGGTCGGGGTTAGCCGCACTACGCAACACAAAGCCAAAAGCTGTCGAAGACAGCCAACCAACCTTTGTTAATGGGTTTCTGGCAGGAGATCTTGTACGCATGTCAGCTCTCCGATAACAACGGATCAAATACCGGACGCCTTGCGAAAATCGGCATCATAATCGAGCTTTTGTGGTTCACGTCGATTTTCTTCCTGGAGCTGGCGTAATTTTTTTCGATCCACCATGGCCACCAGACTGGACCAGAGGAGTTGTCCTGCCAGTGCAATCATTTGCTGATAGAGCGGGTGCAATGCTGCAGCTGCGGCACGTTGACACCATCCCGGAGCCCAGGGCCCAAGCAACTCGACCACAAACGATTTTCTGAGCGTTTGCAGACATTCTGCCTCCTGGTGCTGACCCTGTTGCAGGGCAGCTGCCTGCGCTGCAAACAGATGCCCGACAAACGCCAACATCGTGCCGATATGATCCGGGAATTCACCCGAATACTGTGGTGTGTAATCCAGACCCGCGGCACGATAGGCGGCTGTTACCTGATCGCAGGCCTCCTTGAACATGGTACCGGTCTCAAATACGGACAGATAGGGGCTGACACCACCTGGCGCCACCAGCAGGCCGGTATACTCTTCCGCGAGTCGCTCCAATACCACCGCTTCAGGCTCATCCAGCAATCCGGGGTCCAGCTCAACGCCGAATTCCTGCAGTGGAATTTTTAATTCATTACGCAATAAATTCAGCAGATCTGAATCCACCTCCGATTCCAGAAAACGCGCCAATAATCGATAGATGGCCGATTGCGCCTGCATATCGGCAATACTGTGCTCATATGCAAGCGGATCTTCCGCATAGACCTGTGCCTGATCCGTCATTCTTGTCTCCTTGAACTCGACTGTACCGCGGAGTGTCTGATGACACCCCGCTATAGTGCTTCATAACCACAATAACTTAAGCGTGGTGACCTTCCTCCATAGCCGGTAGTGCGTCCCAGTTGATATCGACTTCGGGATGATTTTTTCGATGCATATCCCCGTTATAGGCATAACGCAGTGTTTCTTCAAAGTCTTTTACCGACTCCTCTACACTACTGTTGACATCGCCATATTTGTCACCGCTCTCGGCTTTGGTTACCGTCACCACGGTATCGAACCAGCCCTGCGAGCCGCCAATGGGATCAATCGCCAGACGTATGATGGGATTCGGATGCACACCCTTGTCATTCCACCACACGTTATTGGCAATATCGACATCCGTACCCTGCGCCCAGGCTGCCTGGGTCTCCCGCTGCTTCAGCTGTGCCAGACGACCATAGGCATGGTGGCCACAAGCCGTTGATATCGCGATAACGTCTGGGTGTATACCTTCAGTGATATGGGCACGGGTCACCAGATAACCCAATTTTGAGGTAACACGTATCAGATCACCATCCTGCAAACCACGCGCTGCTGCGGTTTTTGAATTAATCCAGACCGGGTTTTTATGATACATCTCGGCCAGGTATTTCAGGGATGCGGTCCGGCTCTGGGTATGGACATTGACCTTGTAGGTCACCAACACCAGCTCACTGTCTTTTTTATCTCGTGATGACAGGCGTTTATAGGTCGGCAACGGATTGAAGCCATATTTTATAAAACTGGCTTTATACAGTTCTATCTTTCTCGATGGTGTACCAAAACCGCTATAGTTTTTATCCCCAATCTGGACACCAATCACCTTCCCGCCTTTTTCAATACTGCCATTGGCAGTAATATTGGCTCCATCCATGGCTGCAGAAGGTATTTGCTTCTTGTACAAATCAAAATCCGGCTCCACTTCATTGTCGTTTTTGTCGACAATTTTGGCGGTAACTGGATCAACCTTGCCATAAATCGGCCAGACGCCTTTTTTCTTCAAATAATCATAACCACCGGCTTCCTTAAGACCCGGAATATTGTCGAAATGAGCCCGCATCCATTGTTCCGGGGTATCGAAAGCAAAGTATTTGCGTATCCCCAGTTTGCCATCAGGATCGACCTTGTGAATGGTATCGATCAGGGTTTGGCGAAATTCCCGGGTACCTGCCAATGGCTTGATCACCGGTTGACGTATAGACATACACGGGTAAAGGCCACTGGGCATCGATTCCGGGTCATGCCGTTCGAGATAGGTGACATCCGGAATAATCAGGTCTGCCAGTTCGGTCGTTTCCGACATAAAGGGGCTGAAGGAAACAAAAAACGGGATTGTTTTTTCATCTTTGAGCATCTCGGTCCAGACATGACTCGATGGGTAGGTGTACGAAGGATTGTCATAATAGCTGAACCAAACCGAGACCTTGGCCTCACCTTTTTTCAATCGATACGGGGCCATGGTGGAGACATGATGCGATGCCAACGGGTATTCTGGTGGTGATGCCAGCACACTGTGGGTCTTGCCATGCGGTGGATTTGGCTCCGGTTGCGGCCAACCCATTCCCCTGGGTAGACAGTAACCACCTTTCTTCTCGATATTGCCGGTGATGACATTAAGCATATGAATGGCGGCTTCCTGATAGGTACCATAGACATGTTTGCAAGGCCCACGATAGGAAAAGGTGGTGGCCGGTTTGGTGGTGGCAAATTCGCGAGCAATACGGCGAATATCTTTGGCCGCAATACCCGATTCCTTCTCGGCAAACTCCGGAGTAAAGGTTTTCAGATGATCCTTGAGCTGTTTGACGGTGACATTGGTCCAGTCACGCACAAAGTCCTCATCATACAACCGCTCATACATGATCACGTGTGCCATAGCCAGCGCAACAGCACCATCAGTACCCGGAAAGGGTGCAAACCACTCATCCGAAAAGCCGGAAGTGTTGGACAGGCGAACATCGAATGTCACCAATTTTGCTTTATTCCCCACCACGCCATCGACACAACGCTGGGCATTGGGGTTCATGAAATAGGCCGTCTCCAGAATATTGGATCCAAAATTCAGGATGTACTTGGTATTGGCCCAGTCACAGGATTCAATATCCGGTCCCCAGGAAGGTTCCAGTCCAACTTTTTTGGAAGCTTCACAGATATCAGTATGGTGCAGGGTGCTGTTGGATCCCAGGGCATGCATAAAACGCTCACAGGCCCCACCGGTACGATTTCGTCCCCATTTAAAGACGATTTCATTCAGTATTTCCGTCTTGTTTTCATTG
>CAZTLH010000371.1:0-3197 GCA_964614335.1 uncultured Gammaproteobacteria bacterium | reverse complement strand
GCAGGTTCGTGGATGCACACCACATCAAACATTGGGCAGATGGTGGTGAAACTTCACTGGCTAACCTGGTATTGCTCTGTCGGCGGCATCACCGAATGGTGCACGAAGAAGGTTTTGGGTTGCGCACACAGGTGGACGGGCAGATCTTTTTCACCGATCCACAGGGCCGCAACCTGCCAAATACCGGTGAGACACGTTTCCGCGGAAACGTTTTCGCCTTGACCACGCAAAACACCCGCTGTGGACTTCGCATCACCCCTGAAACCGGCGCCTGTCAGTGGCATGGTGAGGCCATGGACGATGACCATACGGTTTTGGGCATGTTGCAGTTGGAGTAGGGCGGCGGGATGTTATTACAAATTAATCTAAGAGAAGCTGACAAATTCTGCGTTTCATAATCCTGGAGGAGATTTTATCCATGGTTGACATTCGTACGTGTCGAGATTGTTTTGTGCTATTATTTGTCTGATTACAGTGGACCGATGTACGTAAATATTCCGGAGGCCAAGGCAATGAAACGATTATTGTTAACCGTATTGCTTTCTGTAGTATTTATTTCGCCAGGGTGGGCGGATGGCTGGCGCTATTCTGGTTATGGACATCACCATGGTGGTCATTATTATCAGGGCCATCATTACGGTCGGTATTACGGTGGTGATATGGCTTTGGCCTTTCTGACTGGCATGGTTTTCGTCGGCATTGTTTCAGACTTTTTTGAATACAGTGAGCGTTCTTATCCGGCTTCACGAACGACGGTTTATGTCGATTCGGATGACAGGATTATTACCCCACGGCGATGGCTGCGACCGCAATGGCAACAACGCCGGCAACGAATGATCCGTCCAGAATTCAATGATTGCCTGATGACCAGGGAATATACAACGACGGTAAACGTCGATGGAAAAAAACGTCAGGCCTATGGAACCCGTTGTATGCGTGCTGACAAGAGCTGGGTACTGGGCCCGACAAAATTAGTACCGAAATTCCGATAATCACGACTATAAAACACAGACGATGTATTGAAATTGCAGAACTGGCCCGGGAGTTCCCGCCCTCATTGTTGAATTTCCAGCGTGAACTGCTGTTCCTGAACCCCAGGGATTTATATCTTCAGAGGACAAGGCAAGAAGATGAGTGAATTTGATCCGGTAAAATACCAGGCAATGGTACGATCCTATCAGGAAAAGGACGATCCAACCGGCTGGTTTAACTCCATTTATACCGATGCCAATGGCGATCATAACCAGGTTTTCTGGGCCGATCTTGAACCCAGCCCCCAATTGTTGCAATGGCTTTGCGAAAATGCGCAAAATAAGGCCGGCAAGAAAGCCATTGTCATCGGTTGCGGGGTCGGTGACGATGCCGAGGCCTTGAGTGAAGCTGGCTACGAGGTGACCGCCTTTGATATTGCACCGGAGGCTATCCGTCTTTGTCAACGCCGTTATCCTGCAACCCGTGTGAATTATCTGGTGGCAAATTTATTTGATTACCCGCAGCAATGGGCGCAAGGATTTGACCTGGTCTATGAATGCAATACGATCCAGGTGCTGCCCGGCAAATACCGGATACAAGCCAGAGATGCCTTGGTTTCCTTGCTGGCTCCCGGGGGTTACCTCTTGGTTTCCTGCCGGAGCCGATTGGCGGGCCAACAGCTCGAAGACATTCCCTTGCCGTTAGACCGAGACGAGATGGATGGCTTTGTCCATTGTGGTCTGAACGAGGAAAGCTTTCTGGCCTATGATGACAACCAGACCCCGCCAGTACCCCATTTCTTCGCCACCTATCTCCGCTGGGGTCAGGTCTAGATATGTAGTGTTTATATGTGCATTTGCTTATTTTTCTTATGTTTCAGCTGATATTGAATACGGATCAGAAACAGGGTCCCCAGCACCAGGGCGTAGGCCGTGGGTCGGGTAATGTCTGATTTGACCAGCCAGAAAAAGTGTAGACAGGTGGTAATCCCCGCGACATAGGCTAGACGATGCAGCCGCTGCCAGTTTTTTCCACCGAGCCGGCGAATCCAGTCATCGGTTGATGTCAGCCCCAGAATAGAGAGTATCGTAAATGTGGTTGCACCCACCACGATATAGGGCCTTTTACTGATATCAGTACCGATAAATTGCCAGGTCAAACCCTGGTCCAGCACCAAATAGATAGCAAAATGCAGACTGGCATAAAACCAGGCAAACAAACCCAGCATCCGTCTTACACGCACCAGAGAGCGTAGTTTGGTGAGATAGCACAACGGCGTGATGGCCAGTGTAAGCCATAACAGTCGCAGACCCCAGTGCCCCGACCGCAAGGTCAGGTCCTTGACCGGGTCGGCCGCAAGTTGATGAAAGTAAGCATCCCATAATGCCAGCAAAAAAGGAGTCAGACAGAGCAAGAATAACCACGGTTTTGCGCGTCGTATCCAGCGTACCTGGACCACTGCAGGTGGTGGCCAGTGGAAGGGGCGCCGTTTTCGGGCTGATAGTGGAATATATGTCTCAGCTGCAGGGCTATTCATCAGGCTTTATTGCTGTAGGCAGGGCAACTAGAAATTGGTTTTCAGATCCATGTTTTGATAAAGCCCCGCAACCTGCTCGGCATAGCCATTAAATGGCAGCGTGGGACGTTTGCTCCATTCTCCAATCCGCCGTTCCCTGGCCTGGGTCCAGCGTGGGTGATCCACGGCTGGGTTGACATTGGCATAAAAACCGTATTCTCGTGGTGCCTGCAGATTCCAGGTATTGCCGGGTTGCTTATCCACAAGATCGATCTTGACAATGGATTTGATGCTTTTAAAACCGTATTTCCACGGCACAACCAGACGGATCGGTGCTCCATTTTGATTTGGCATCAATTTGCCATACAGACCCACGGCAAGGATGGCCAGTGGATTCATAGCTTCATCAATACGCAGGCCCTCCACATAGGGCCAGTCCAGTGAGGAGCCAAACAGACTGCCACGTTGGCCGGGAAATTGCTTGGGATCCAGCAGGGTTTCAAAACGGACATACTTTGCTCTGGAAGTCGGATTCAGGGCTTTGATTACACGTTGCAGCGGGATGCCAACCCAAGGGACAACCATGGACCAGGCTTCAACACAACGCAGACGGTAAATGCGCTCTTCGGGTGAAAATCGTTTAATCAATTCATCCACATCAAGGCCTTGAGGTTTTTCGATTTCACCCCCAATGGCGATTGTTCAGGGC
>CAZTLH010000370.1:0-3217 GCA_964614335.1 uncultured Gammaproteobacteria bacterium | reverse complement strand
TGGCCTCAAATCCGCTTTCCCTCGCTACGACTCCTGTTCTAGGACAGCCTCCTAGATGACGTATCAGGCTCTGGCCCGCTCCTGGCGGCCAAAACAATTCGAAGAAGTTGTCGGTCAACCGCATGTGGTTGATGTGTTGGCGCATGCCCTCGATCATGATCGGGTGCATCACGCGTTGTTGTTTACCGGCACACGTGGGGTGGGCAAAACGACGCTGGCCAGAATATTTGCCAAGGCACTGAATTGCGAAACTGGAATCAGTGCCCACCCATGTGGGGTTTGTGCACATTGTAAGGCTGTTGATGAAGGTCGTTTTATCGATTTAATTGAAGTCGATGCAGCATCAAGGACCCGGGTCGATGATACGCGTGAATTACTCGATAATGTGCAGTATGCACCAGCAGCCGGGCGCTACAAGGTGTATTTGATCGACGAAGTCCACATGCTATCCGGCCATAGCTTTAATGCCTTGTTAAAGACTTTGGAAGAACCGCCGGCGCATGTGCAGTTTTTGTTGGCGACAACAGATCCGCAGAAATTACCGATCACCGTATTGTCTCGTTGTTTGCAATTTCATCTTCGCGCATTGCTTCCACAACAAATCGTAGAACGTCTCAAACTGATATTGGAAACGGAGCAGATTCCATTTGATGATAAGGCCCTGCAATTGCTGGCCAGGGCAGCGACAGGCAGTATGCGGGACGGTTTGAGTCTGCTGGATCAGGCCATAGCCCATGGCGCAGGCGAAGTCCGGGAAACTTCGGTGCAGTCCATGCTGGGTTTGATTGAATCGCGATTTATTGTTCAACTGTTACAGGCATTGGCGGCGGGTGATGCCGGCTGTCTGCTCGATGTTGCGGCCAGTATTGCTGAACGTGCCGCAGATTACACCGAAGTTCTCGACAGTCTTTTGCGTTATCTATATCAATTGTCTTTGCTGCAGATTTTGCCCTCATTGTCCGGTGATGATCCAACCATTGATCCCGAATTGCCAAAGTTGATTGATGTCTTGCCAAGAGAGGATGTGCAGCTCTATTATCAGATTGCTCTTTTGGGCAAACGGGATATGCCACTGGCACCCGACCCTCGTACGGGTTTTGAAATGTGTTTATTGAGGATGCTGGCTTTTCAACCGGTCGTCTCTGACGACAATGATCGCTCTGCTAAAAACCTCAGATCGGAGGTTGGGCGTGTGTCGATGCCTGCCACTAGGTTACCTGTACCCGACAATGCACCGGAAGCTGTGGCAAAACAGCAAATCAGTGCCGGGACTCAAAACACAGTTTCGTCCGTCGAGACGGCTAACCTGTCCGGGGTTGAAACCCAGGTGGATGCCAGGCCGGATATGGCAACTGTTGTCCCCATTCAACAGGTGTCGACAAATACAGCGATGGATTCCGGACAATGGTCGCAGCTGGTCGCTGGTCTGGAGTTACAGGGGGTAGCCCGGGAGTTGGCCCGGAACTGTGTGCTGACAAGACAGGATACAAAAAAAATGATGATTGCCATGCCGGAGTCAATGCGTAATCTGGCCACACCGGAACGTATTCATGCCCTGGCTGAGGCATTTGGACAATATTTTGACCGGGAGCTGAATCTTGAGGTTGAATTCAGAACGGATTTGCAGGATGAAAGCCCAGCCGATCGTGAAAGAAGACTGGCCAGAGAGAGACAAAACCAGTCCGAAGAAGCTGTTGCAAGACATCCTGTCGTTGAACAGCTTCGAAAGGATTTTTCTGCCGTGGTTGTGCCTGGCTCGACACATCCGGTGAATGCGTTACCAGTGACTAAAGACAGTGGAGAACAAATATGATTAAAGGCGGGTTAGGTAACCTGATGAAGCAGGCACAAGCCATGCAGGAAAATTTGAAATCAGCCCAGGAAGAATTGGCCAATGTTGAGGTTGAAGGCCAGTCTGGTGGGGGTATGGTTCGGGTCAAGGTTAGTTGTCGGCATGATGTACGCGGTGTCTCGATCGATGATGCCCTGCTTGGAGATGACAAGGATGTGCTGGAGGATTTGTTGGCTGCAGCAATGAATGATGCTACCCGAAAAATCGAACAGATCAGCAAGGAAAAACTCGGTGGTCTGACATCCGGACTGAATATTCCGGGTCTCAATTTGCCATTCTGAAAGCGCTTCGTGATGACTCGAGTAACCTCATTATGACCCAGACAGCGGCTCTGCAAAAATTACAGCAGGCCTTGCGCCGGTTGCCTGGCGTTGGTCCAAAATCTGCGCAGCGTATGGCATTTCATTTGCTAGAACGTGATCGTGATGGTGGGCAACAGTTGGCTATGGCCTTGCAACAGGCGCTGAACTGTATCCAGAAATGTCGCCGTTGCCAGAATTTCAGCGAGTCAGAATTGTGTACTTTGTGTGCTTCTTCACGACGAAAATCCAGTCAGCTTTGTGTTGTCGAAACCCCCGCTGATATGGCAGCTGTGGAACAGTCCGGGGCCTATCAGGGTATGTATTTTGTGCTGATGGGACATTTGTCGCCACTCGATGGCATCGGGCCGGAGGAAATGGGGATTGATAAACTTCAGCTTCTACTTAAAAATGAAGCGATTGAAGAAGTTATTCTGGCGACCAATCTGACAGCGGAAGGGCAGGCTACAGCTGATTTTCTTGGTGAATTCATCCATGGTCTTGAGGTGCCGGTCAGTCGTCTTGCGCGGGGATTGCCGGTAGGCGGGGAACTTGAGTATCTGGATCACGGTACAGTGACACAGGCTTTTAACGATCGTAAAACGATTGGCTGATGCCGATAAGTAACATGATATCCACTTCATAATTGCCCAGGAGCTCCTGCTGGATATTCAATAACCAGGAGCCTGTCCGAGAATAAGAGATGACCGGTTTGTTGCTCCTGCAAAACCGGCACTTACGCCATCCATGGCGGTCGTAACGAGGGAAAGTGGGTGAGGTAGCATCTCATGATTTAAGGTGGATGCGGATTGTATTTAACGAGGATCAGATGGGGCTGGCCAAAAACAGCTTTTGTGCAGTAGGCTCTCTATGCTCGGACAGGCACCCGGGATTTGTTGTCTGACGTCAGCTCTAGTACGCCGTCCCATAAGTTCTGACTAAACATTCGGCAATCTATCTTTCCTGTTCTTTTTTATATCGGACCTATTTATATTGTATTATATGTTATATACATATATAATGCGCTAAGTTATAGCGACTACATACATATTATAAGGTTCAATAT
>CAZTLH010000369.1:0-3225 GCA_964614335.1 uncultured Gammaproteobacteria bacterium | reverse complement strand
GCCCTGGTTGGCCATGGCGCCGTTCACGATGCTTTTCCAGCACTCGGAAAAGTAGTCAGTGCCACCGATCTGCATTTAGCGCCCCAGATTGCCGGAACCGTGCTGGCCATGGGTCCGCGTGCTGGTGGTGCCGTAAAAAAAGGGTCCTTGTTACTGGAACTGGATACCCGCGAAATTAACGCCAATCTCGGCGCTCTGACCTCTCAGCTGCTCAGTGCCAAAGCCACCGCCCGCAATGACACACGAGAACTGGCAAGAGAACAACAATTATTAAAGACCGGTGGTTCCTCAGCCTCCGCAGTCGAACAGCGCCAAACCCGGCTTAGTGGTGATCAAGGCAAGGTTCACGCCCTCAATGACCAAATCAAGGCGCTTAAAGTCAAAAAATCCTATGGCCGGATACTGGCGCCCATTGATGCCGTGGTGGTCCAACGCATGGCAGAACCTGGAGACACTGTCTTCCCGGGTAAGTCTGTGTATGTACTCAGCGCCAAGGATGGTGGCCGGGTGATTGTACCCGTTCCATTATCAACCCTTACCCGGACCAAAGCCGGTGGCAAAGTACAATTAATACTCGGTCAACAATCTCGTATGGTCAGAATTTCACGCATCAATCCGGCCCTGGATGCCCAATCCATGGGAAGTCTGGAAATTGATCTTTCTGAACGGCCATTTGGCCTGCCCGATGGCGCCAGAATCCCAGCCTGGGTGATCCAGTCAGAAACCAGACACAGCCTGATCGTACCGATTGATGCCTTGCTACCCGGACAGGATGACAATCAACGTGCCGTCTTCAAAATCAACCCCGGTCACCCCGCAACCTTGACCCGTGTTGCTGTGCAGGTCGAACTTTGTGGAACGGAAGGCTGTGCCGTACGTGGCAAGCTCCAACAAGGTGACCAGGTTGTGCGTGCCCATGAAAGTGTATTGCTGAAATTACAGGACAAGGAAGCTGTCACTGTGGCATCTGCAGAGGTGCGGTCATGACGTTTATGGAGCGTCTCTTGCGCCAGCCCCATACTATCGTGGCGTTGACGATTGTTGGGGTTTTCGCAGGCTTGTTGTCCTTTCTGCAACTGCCCACCAATCTGTTTCCAGATTCCAGTCGACCGATGGTAACCGTTGTCACCCAATGGCCCGGGGCCATGGCCAAAGATGTCGCGCGCGAAGTCACACATCCTGTTGAGGTCCGCTTATCTGCCCTTGAAGGGGTTCGTCGGGTATTCTCCACCTCTCGCGACCAGGTATCTGTGGTCACAGTAGAATTTGAATACGGTAACAGAATTGATACTGCTGCCAACCGGGTAACCACTGAATTACCCCGGGTTTCCGGGCTGTTGCCAGCGGGCACACGATCTCCCCTGGTATTCAAGATTACTGATGCCGCACATCCGGCCGTCGTGTTGGCGGTCAGCAGCGGAAAAAACAATCCGCTGGGGTTGGCCCAATTAAGGCGTATTGCCGAAAACCCGCTACGTGATACCCTGCTGAACCTGCCTGGTGTGGCCGAAGTTGAGGTATTTGGGGGCCATAATCGCCAGGTTTCAGTGGCACTGGACAAGAATCATTTACAGGCCTACGGCTTGACGGTGCCCGAGGTGGCGGCTGCACTGGCCAACGGTAACCTGTCACGCCCGGCCGGACTAATACACCGTGACGGCTTTCGTTTACTATTAACCACACAATTTCTGGCTCACGGTCCGGCAGACCTGGCCAAGGTACTGGTGCCCGTCAAGGGTGGCAATTTTGTACGGGTCGGGGATCTGGGTCATGTGGCCTGGGGAGAAGCGGACCCAAGCTCGATCTATGAAGGCAACGGCAAGCCGGCCATTGCACTGTCCATTCTGCGGGGCAACCAGGGCAATACCAGTCAGGTGGTCAAAATGATCGAGGATCATCTGCCACAAATACAAAAAGATTTTCCGGCCTTGCAGATCAGCATTGCCGATACCCAGGGCCGTTTAATCAACCTGACCATTGGCAACATGCTGGATGCACTGCGAGATGCTGTACTCATGACCGTAGTGGTCATCCTGCTCTTTCTGGCCAACTCCCGGGCCTCCTTTGTGACGGCCCTGTCGCTGCCATTCACCTATTTACTAACCTTTGCCGGGATGTATTTGCTCGGTTATGAATTCGATATGGTCACGCTGTCGGCCATCATCCTGGCGGTCGGTTTACTCGCCGACGATGCCATCGTCGTAATTGAGAACATCGAACGCCGGATGCGTGAATATGGTGAAAGCGGGATCACAGTCGCTGCCAAGGGCACCTCGGAAGTCATGCTGGCCGTCCTTTCCGGAACCCTCAGTAATGCCGTGGTCCTGCTGCCGATTATCTTTATCGGTGGCTATGTACAAACGGTATTGCGACCACTGGCCGTGACGCTGTCACTGGCATTGCTGGCTTCCTTTGTGGTATCCATTACCATCATACCCCTGCTATCGATGCGCTTGCTGAAACCAGGCGCAAAAGATCCACTGGGTCGTATCATGCGACCATTTGATCGCTGGTTATTGGGCCCATTAAAAGGGTTTTATGCCCACACTGTCGGTTGGGCGCTCGGTCACCGTCTGGTGACGCTGGTGATTTTCGTGGCCCTGCTGGCCGTTTCCGCCAGGCAGATGCCATTGATTGGCCGCGAACTGATGCCACTGATGGATACCGGCATTATTTTGGTCAATTTTGAAGCCCAGGCTGACACCGACATCCAAGGGATGCAGCAAATTGCTGACCAGGTTGAACAGGGCATTCGTGCGGTAATCAAGCCGCAATGGGTCTTAAATACTTCCACAGTTGTTGGCGCCGAACCGGCGGTAAAATCCTTTGGAGCAGCACGTACGTTGCAACAAGGCCAAACCACGGTAAACCTGATCGATCGCTTTCATCGAGACCAAAAACTCGCACAGATCGAACAGCGTATACGACAACGGGTACGGCAAATACCCGGACTGATCTCGGCCAATGTCACCGAGTTCGGCGCCACCCCCCTGTCTTCATTGCGCGGTACCGTCGATTTGATGATTACCGGTCCTGACCCTGTCTCCTATACACCTCTCCGAGCCCACGAAAATAAGGCGAATATCGTATGCCGTCTTATGACTGAAAAAAAAAACACACTGACTATCAATGCTACTAACATAAACAACGATACCTAAACAAAAAAATATAAAACAAGACAATCCAACCAATATCTAACAACAACATTATATGCTACTAAACATA
>CAZTLH010000368.1:0-3225 GCA_964614335.1 uncultured Gammaproteobacteria bacterium | reverse complement strand
GTAGTAACAGGGAACTATTTTCAGGCACCACAGCCGTCATCACCCGCCGTGGCACCGCCTTATGCAAATAATATTGCGGCAGAAAAGCACCCAAAAGGGCCTCCTCGGTCTGCTCGAAACGAATCTGCAAAACAAAATGGCGACTTCCCAGCAATCTTCCCCCACGGATAAACGCCACCTCGACACAGGCCCTGCCCTCGTCCATAGATACGGCAAAGAGGTCAGCTTCCCCGCCATTCTTAAGACCCTGATGATGACTTTGAATGACCTGCAGAGCACTGATCTGATCGCGGCAAACCATCGCAGTTTCGTAATCCAGTGCCGCGGCAGCACGTTCCATTTTCTCCACCAATGTCTGGTGCAGACTGCGATTACGCCCTTCCAGAAACATTGTGACATGACGCAGGTGCTCGCGATAATCGTCATCACTCACCAGACCCACACAGGGTCCGCAACAGCGCTTGATTTGATATTGCAAACACGGCCGGGTACGATCACGAAACACACTGTCTTCACACTGACGCAAGGGAAAAACCTTCTTCAGTTCAGCCAGGGTCCTGCGCACAGCAGTAGCCTGCGGGAATGGTCCGAAGTAGCGCCCAGGTTCCTTGCAGGAACCCCGGTAGGCCGATAACCCGGGATAGGCATGGCCGTCATCGATACGTATATACGGATAACTCTTGTCATCTCGTAATACCACGTTATACCGGGGATGCTCCTTCTTGATCAGAGTGCATTCCAGCAACAGCGCATCTTCTTCGGTGTGTGTCACCGTGGTGTCGATCCGCACCACCCGCTGCATCAGTGCCCGCGTCTTCGGTGCCATATTGGCAATCCGAAAATAGCTGGCCAGGCGATTTTTCAGATTATTAGCCTTGCCCACATAAATACTTAACCCCTTGTCATCACGCATGATATAGACCCCAGGCCGTGTCGGAGCATAGGGCAGCGTCTGGTCTTTTAACTCAGCTAGCTTTTCCTGCAGGAATTGAAGCGGGCTTTTCGCTAGCGAAATGTCTGGATTAACCTCTAAATTGTCTAACTTTTCGTTTCTGGGATTCATGATGCCAGGCTTGGAACCGGGTTTGAAAGCTATTTCACATCCATTGTTCTACCATAACACCGATCTTCTGATAACAATATACCGGCAATGAATCCAGGCCTCGCCGGGACACGCTCCCAGTGAGCTGACCTAGTACTAAAAAACAATCAATAAGGATAGCTGGCTATGCATAAAAAGACTACAATTCTAGACCTGACCCCAACTTCAAGACAAAAAAAGCGCAGGACAAGCCTGCGCACAATTGGGGGTTAGATAACTTCCGTGACGATTTCCAATGAGTCGCATTCTACGCCCGGTTCCTTAAGACAAGCTGAATTGCTGTCATCCTGAAACAAGATTCGCTACACTTGGGGCTATCCAATTGACTGCATCGGTATGACCCGGGGATCGTTTTCACCTGGTTTTACCGCCACCAGAGGACGGAATGGATCTGTCAGTGCTGAATTTCAATAGCTTCCAACCCCTGCACTTGCTGTTGGCAATACTGGTCAGTGTGTTGCTGTGCTGGCTTGTCGTCCGGCTACAATGGTCTCGCCGATACACAAAACTGCAACAACAAAATGCTCTGCTAAATGAGCAACAGCGGTTATCGTCGCTGGACCAGGAACGTATCGACCGTCTTCAGGCCGAGCTGTCTGCCCGGGAGGAGCAATTGCAAACACGTACCGATGAGGCCCTTGACCTGAGTATTGCCAATGCCAAATTGCAGGAAAGACTAGCCCAACAGCAGCAGTTGTTTCAACAGAAATCTGCAATTATTGAACAAGCACAACTGCAATTATCCAATGCTTTCAAAACCTTGTCAGCCGATGCCCTGGCCCAGAACAGTCAAACATTCGTGACCATGGCCCAGGAAACATTCAGCCGTTTCCAACAACATTCTGCCGGCGAGTTGCAACAAAGGCAACAGGCGATCAATGCCCTGGTCGAACCGATTCGACAATCACTGGATAAAGTGGATCTACAATTATCTGCTGTTGAAAAAGTGCGTATCGATGCCTATTCAGGCTTGCGTGAGCAAATGCGTGCCCTCGTGGAAACTCAGCTGCCACAACTGCACGCAGAAACCGCTAACCTGGTCAAAGCCCTGCGTCAACCCACCGTCCGGGGCCGCTGGGGTGAAGTCCAGTTACGCCGGGTCGTGGAAATGGCAGGGATGCAGGCGCATTGTGATTTTGATGAGCAGGTCAGTGTACAAACCGAAACGGGCTCATTACGACCCGATATGGTGATCCGTTTGCCTGGTGACCGGCAGGTAATCGTCGATGCCAAGGCACCGCTGGACGCCTATTTAAAAGCGGTTGAAGCCACGGAAAATGATCAACAACTGCATTGGCTGGATGAGCATGCAACACAATTGCGAAATCATATCACGACGCTTGGTCGAAAAAGCTACTTCTCGAAATTCAAGCCCACGCCTGAATTCGTGGTCCTGTTCCTGCCGGGTGAAGTCTTTTTCAGTGCGGCATTACAGGCAGATGGCAGTCTAATTGAATACGGCGCACAAAATCAGGTCATACCGGCCAGCCCGACTACCCTGATTGCCCTGCTCAAGGCAGTCTCCTATGGCTGGCAACAGGAAGCGATCACCAGCAATGCACTGGAGATCGCCCGCCTCGGCAAACAATTGTATGAACGGGTACAGACACTCGGCAATCACTGGAGCCAACTGGGAAGCCAGCTGGACAAAGCCGTGCTGGCCTATAACGATGCCACCGCCAGTCTGGACTCACGTGTCATGGTGACCGCAAGACGATTCCAGTCATTGCAAATCAGTACCAATGATGAAGCCTTGACAGCCCTGGAACCCCTCACTGCAACGCCGCAATCACCCCGCTCTGCTGAATTTCATATCGACTCTGCAGAAGCATTGACTAAATCAGATGCAATCAACTCAACAATTACGGACTGACATCATACTTATGGATGTCAGGGTTGGAAACTCAATAAACTAATCATCGAGGATGGCCGTAGTTATTCCATAAAATCTCTATGATAACCTGGCCGTTTTGCGATCATCCCGGCCAAGCCGTCCGAGAACAGGAGCAGTAGACTCTCTATTCTCGGACGGCCTCTTAGTTACCTGACTCGTTGAGTGGAGCAGATGCTAGGAGCCTGTCTGAGAACAGGAGTCGTAGCGAGGGAAAGCGGATTTGAGGTCG